>LNZM01000044.1 GCA_002007295.1 Candidatus Epulonipiscioides saccharophilum
TGTGGAGTGGAATTTTGCCGGATATAACCAAGAAGAATTACATGAACTAATAATCGATATTTATAAAACTATATAGAAAAAGGAGGAAAACTGAGATGAAGACGATTTTATTTACTGTACCATGAGAGAAAATTTATAGATTAATAGGTAGGTATACATAAATTGTTGTGCGAAGAAATAGGATCCAATGAATAAACGAAAGAATAAACGGATAAATAAACGAATGAAAAGATAGACCAAGGAATAAAATAAATATAAAATTATAAAAAAATGTAAAGGAGAATAACATGAAAACTTTAATTCGTCATGAATTTGATTTAATACAACTAATGTTTTGGGTGGTTGCAGGCATACTTGTAAGAGTTGGCCTACAAGCGAATAATCTTTATATAGTATTGCAGAATAAGTATTTAGAGAATATAATTTGGGAGCCGAGCTTACCGAATAGTCTATTAAGGATATTAACTAATGATGGAACAATGACATTGGTTATAATGATAATGGTATATATACAATTTAAGGAGATCAAAGGAGAAGGTGTATCCGAATTTATATTATCATTACCGTTTACCTCTAAGGACATATTAGTGGCCAAAATAGTAGCTGGCTTATCGCTAATACTGTTTGCCGGAATAGGAATTGGAATAATATTTTTAGCGGTTAATATGGCTTCCATAGAGTTGATAGAAAATATGAGAATGTTAATGCCGTCCGGACATCTTTTTACAGAAACGTATACGACATTTTCGATAATAGCGATGACGATAAGATATATTTTAGAAATGGCAGTAATATATTCATTTTTAGTGATGGGTCAATTTTTAATAAAAAAAGCAGGACCGTCTGTAACATTTATGGTCAGCGGAGCATTTTCTATACTGTATTTATTGGCATTTTTCGCATTTGCAATCTATCTAAATCCGTTAAATTCAGGGGAAGTGCCTCGTGTAATTGAATCTATACGGGACATTGTGGATACACTTGCTCAGATGATAAGTGAGGCATATTTTATGAATACACCGGGAGAATATTTAGCTTATAGTATAAATGAAATAACGTATCATTATGCAGTCTATCCGCAAAAGTTAGGATTTGCAACGATAGCTAGTGTAAGCACAATCGGATTATTTTTTAGTATATCGATGTATCTTGCAGATAAAGTAGGATTTAATAGAATTAAATATTTTACAATATCTAAGACTTGGGATAAAGTGATTGTAATTTGGTGTGGATTATGTTGTGGATTACTCCAATATTTTTATGCTGCAATAGTTAAAGGTGGCCGATTCGACACAATTGACATGGTATTAACATTGATATGGGCTGGATTAGGCATGTTAATAATGAATAGGATAATCAAAAAAAGTGTAGCAGGAGGAGAATAACATGAAAAAATGGATAATTATGATTGGTTCCGCCGTAGTGATGATAGTATCAATTAGTATTATAATGTTGAAGGGAACGGATAAGTCACCGATGGCCCAAGAGAATTTTCAAGTAACAACTTTTAATCATGACAATTTAATGAATAAATTGGATAACGATGACTATATCGGCGAAAATGTAGTAGTATATTCGGCAGACGGCTTGAGATCTTATGATATACCGAAATTTGAGGTAGATGACATGGAAAAGTTTAAAGCATTCGAAGCAGAGTTAGGGATATCGGCCGAATCACCGTATTCTATATATAACACAGAAGATTTTAGAATACAAGTATTTGATGTGTACAACAATGGAACTAGTGAAGTAATCGATAGATCGGATTTATATTGGAATCCGAATAAAACGAACATGATAAGTGATGATAAACTTAAAGAAGGCGAATATATAAAACTAATAATAGAGCACGATTTATTGGATGAAGAGTTAAGCCAAATGAATAAGAAACTGATGCAGAATAATTTTGCACTGGAGTCGGCCCAAAGTTATGGTGAAAGAAAACGATTGCAGTATATTGAAATTATAGGTAATAAAAATTTGAATATAGACATAGTTATGGATCAAAATGGTGTATGCCAAGTTGGTGTATCCGCTACTTATGACGGAGAGGAAATAACTTTATCCGAATTAGAAGAAGAAGCAATAAAAGTATTTTTGGCCGAATTGAAGATGAACGAAGAAGAAATAAATGCATGTATTCAAATAATAAATGAAGCGTTAGTAAGTAAGTCAAAAACAAAAGGTAGTATTGGAAACTTTGATTTCAGGGTAATTTTAGCTAGAGCGAATGATGGATATAGAAGTCGATATGACAAAGGTGACACCTATGAATTAAATGCATTTAAGTTTGAAGTGTTTCCAAAAAAATAGCCTGGTCAAGGATATTCAGCATAAATATATGTTGGATATCTTTTATTTTAAAAATTAAAGGATTATGATCTACTCTTGTCATTTAATAATAGCTCTCGGCGACAGCTTCCATAGAAAACAAAATTGCGGGGAAGCGGTACCTCCTCCGTCTTCACAACATTGCGGAGAAGCGGTGACCCCTCCGTTTTCACAACATTGCGGGGAAGTGGCCCTGCTCCCCTTCCAGGGGAGCTGTCAGCGCAGCTGACTTAGGGGTCATACAAGTTGTGTTTGCTTTGTTTTAATTTTTTACGGAGTGTGCTCCTTCGATTAATTTTCTTAAATTCTCGGCTATGGGGGTCGGGGGCATAGGCGGGAACTTAAGAATCTTAGTCACAAAATTTGTGGGGAAGCGGTGCCCCTCTTCGTCTTCACAACATTGCGGAGAAGCGGTGCCCCTCTTCGTCTTCACAACATTGCGGAGAAGCGGTACTCCCTCCGTCTTCACAACATTGCGGGGAAGCGGTGCCTCCCTCCGGGAGGGAGGTGTCAGCGTAATAGCCTCCTTCTCCGAGGGAGGTGTCACGCAGTGACGGAGGGAGTTGGAGGGAGAAAGCGGCCTTTAAGTTTTCACTAGTTTCAAGGGAAGTGGTCCTGCTCCCCTTCCAGCGCAGCTGGCTGAGGGGTCATACAAGTTGTGTTTGCTTCGTTTTAATTTTTTACGGAGTGTGCTCTTTCGATTAATTTTCTTAAATTCCCGGCTATGGGGGTCGGGGGGGGAGAAAGCGAGCATACAAGATTTTATGGCTTTCAAGTAAATTGTAATTTTTGCAAGTTTGCATTATTTTTATGTCATTCGAAATTTAATACAATATCCTATAAAAATATAAAAAATACTTGATAACTAGAAGTGTACTAGCTATAATGGTATATTGGTGTACAAAGTAAAGGAGAATAATATGAAAACTTTAATTCGTCATGAATTTGATTTAATAAAACTAATGTTTTGGCTGACTTTATGCGTACTTGCAACTTTCGGCCTACAAGCGAGTAATATTTATATAGCATTGAAGAATAGTTATTTAGAAAATATAATATGGGAGCCAGACATTCAGAATAATTTATTAAGGATATTAACTAATAATGGAGCAATGGCATTGGTTATAATGATAATGGTATATGTACAATTTAAGGAGATCAAAGGAGAAAATGTATCTGAATTTATATTATCATTACCGTTTACCTCTAAGGATATACTGGTGGCCAAAATAGTAGCTGGCTTATCATTAATAATGTTTGCTGGAATAGGAATTGGAATAATATTTTTAGTGGTCAATATGGCTGCAATAGAATTGATAGAAAATATGAGAATGTTAATGCCATCCGGACATCTGTTTACAGAAACGTATACAAATTTCTCAATAATAGTTATTACAATCAGATATATTTTAGAAATGGTATTAATATATTCATTTTTGGTGATGGGTCAATTTTTAATAAAAAAAGCAGGACTGTCTGTGACATTTATGATCGGCGGAGTATTATCAATACTGTATGTATTGATAATTGTATCGCATATGCTCTATGTAAATCTGATAAATCCAGGGGTATTGCCTAGTACAGTTGAAGCTGTACGAAAAATTTTTGATGCAATAGGTGAAATAGGTCAGATGATAGGTAATGTATATTTTATGGATACACCGAAAGAATATTTAGCTTATAGTATAAATGAAATAACGTATTATTATACAGTCTATCCGCAAAAGTTAGGATGGGCAACGATAGCTAGTGTAAGCACAATAGGATTATTTTTTAGTATATCGATGTATTTGGTAGACAAAGTAGGATTTACTAGGATTCAATATTTTACGATATCAAAGACATGGGATAAAGTGATTGTAATTTGGTGTGGATTATGTTGTGGATTATTCCAATATTTTTATACTGTAATAGTTATAGGTGGCCGATTTGATCTACTAGACATGATATCAGCATTGATATGGGCAGGATTAGGAATGATTATAATGAGATTGATAGTCAAAAGAAGTGTAATAGGAGGAGAATAACATTAATTGGTTTGAGTGCAGAGGTGATGATAAGCAAATAGTTAGAGATATAGATATTCGGCATAAATAGATGTTGGATATCTCTTTTTATTATCAATTAGTAAAATAAAAAATATAAAAATATAAAAAAACACTTGACAACTACAACTGTATTAGTTATAATAGTATTGTTAGCACGCAAAGTCAAATTTTATGATTGATGCAAAAAAAATGAAAGAAAGGAGCAGCATAATGGTTGCAATAGATATACAGGATAAAAGGCCAATATATATGCAATTAGTAGAAGGAATAAAAGAACGAGTATTAAAAGGTTTTTTTCAGCCAGGAGATCAACTCCATTCTGTAAAAGAATTGGCAAGCGAGTTGGTAATGAAAGCTTATAAAGAGTTAGAAAGACAAAGTGTAATTAATATATCGACTATAGGACGAGGAAAGTACATATTTGTGAATGATGTATTAGGAACTAGAATAGATGAATTAAAGAGAGAAGAGTTTGTGAATTTACGTAAGCGAATAGCATTTTCAAAGTAGGATTTTTTAGAAAACAATATAAAAAAGGAGATGGAGCTTGTGGTTATAGAAGTAGTTAATGCGAAAAAAGTATATGGTAGTATTACGGCGTTGGAGGATATTTCGTTTAAGGTAGAAAAAGGAACGATACATGGATTAATTGGCCTAAATGGATCTGGCAAGACAACATTAATAAAAGCGTTAGTAGGTGTACATAAGCTAGATGGTGGTTATGTAAAGATATTAGGCGAAGAAGTATTTGAAAACCGAGATATAAAAAGGAAAATAGGCTATGTAGCGGATAGAAATAGATTTTTTAAATCGTACACAGTAAATAGAATTATTAATTTTTATGCAAACATCTATCCGGATTTTGACATTAAAAAATTTGATGAATACAATAGTCGAATGAAGTTACCAAAGGATAGGAAAATAAGTGCATTATCAAAAGGTATGCAAATGAAATTATCTATTATGTTAAATCTTTCAAGGAATCCAGAAGTTTTAATTTTGGATGAGCCGACTTCAGGGTTAGATGTTATAACTAAAAAGGATATTTTTAAGTTTATAATATCGGCTGTAGAACAGAGTGGAGTAACTGTATTGATAAGTTCACATCAACTGCATGAATTAGAAAAGCTTTGCGACGATATAACAATGATTTGTCAGGGGAAAATGGATACTCAACAAACAATGAATCAGATTAGAGAGAATCTTAAAAAAATCCAGGTTGCTTTCAACTCAAATGATGTTGTTATTGAAAAGGATGAAGCAATTTTAAAAGTGACCAAAATTGGTAGTATATATTATATCTTAACTAACAATATAGAAGAGACGACGAAGAAGTTGACGGAATTGGGTGCTACCTTAATAGAAGAATTAAATATGACGGTAGAAGAAATATTTATTGATATCAATGAAAATGAAGAAGAAAATGTATAGATAAGTTAAACAAAAAAATAGTAAAGGAGTATAAATATGAAAAATTTAATTTATCATGAATTAGATTTAATTAAATTATTGATTTGTGCAACTATGTGTACCTTGTTTTTGTCTAGCATAAAGGCGATAGATGTTTATGTAAATTTGAAAGACCAATATATATATAATGTAATAGATTATCCACTACTGACTCAGAATTTTGTAAGAGTTTTAAATTCAGAAAAAATAACAATGGTTATTATGATTGCACTAATGGTATGCATTCAATTTAAGGAAGTAAAGCAAGATAGAGTATCTGAATTTGTATTATCACTACCGTTTTCGTCGAAGGATATATTGTGGGCCAAGATTATTGCTGGACTATCCATGATCTTATTATATAGTATAGGGATTGGGATAGTATTTGTAATAGTAGCGATAGCTTCAACAGGAATTATGGAAAATATAAGTATGTTGTTGCCATCCGGACATTTGTTTGCAGAAACGCATACAACTTTTTCAATAATAGTGCTTACAATAAGAGGTATGTTAGAGCTGATATTAATATATTCGGTTTTAGTTATGGGTCAGTTTTTATTTAGACGGGCAGGAATGGCTGTAATTTTTACGTTGGTCGGAGCATTGTCGATACCATATATGTCTACGTTTATAACGACGACTGATTTTTTCAGCGAAACTTTTAATGAATTTATGTGGGAACTTGGATATAGGGTTATGGATGTATATTTTTTGGGTAGCACTAGAGAATTTGTAACTTATAGTATAAATGATATACCATTTTATTATGTAATGTATCCGCAAAAATTCGGATGGGATACGATAGCGTCGATAAGTACAATAGTATTATTTTTTAGCATGGCGATGTTGCTTGTAGAAAAAGTAGGATTTAATCGAATTAAATACTTTACAATATCCAAGATAGCAGATAAAGTACTAGTCGTTTACTTTGGGATTTGCTGTGGAATAGTTCAGTATTACTATGTAGTATTAATTTCGGCCAAACGATTTAACTTCATTGATACGGTAGCCGCACTAGTCTGGACAGGATTAGGAATGATGATCATGAATAAGATAATAAAAAGGAGTTTAGAAGGAGAGGTATAACCATGCAGAAAACGAAAAAGTGGATAATATTTTTTAGTGCAGTGGCGATCGTATCACTTGGAATAGTATTGATTGGAATGTTAAAAGAAGAACCGAAGCCACAGGGTAATTTGAATTTTATAGGGACTGAGTTTAATTATGATAAAATACTTGGACTGGAAGAAGATATACTTAATGAATATACTGGTAAAAATTCAACGAACACAATAAAAGGTGAAGGAGGTGAAGAAGGAGTTTTGTCCGATGTATTGAAGAAGTTTGATGAATATAATAGTAATAGTAAAGATACAAAAATGGAAATAAAAAGCGGACTTTTATCCTTGGATATACCGAAAAATGATATAGAAATGTTTGAACAAATCGAAGCAGAATTTGGTATATCGGCCGAAATGCCATATTATATAGCCGATACAGAGAGGGGCCGAATACAAGTGTTTGATATTGTGAATGATTTTTCAGCCACTCTAGATCGGTTAGAATGGAATCCGGATACGCAGAGTACGATTAGAGTTGGAGAATTAGAAGATCAGGAATATATAAAACTTGTAATAGAGTATGATTTGATAGATGATGAGTTAAGCCGATTGAACGAAAAGCTGATGCTTAATAATTTTGCGTTAGAGTCGGCCCAAAGTTACGGGGAAAGAAAAAGATTGCAGTATGTTGAAATTATAAGTGATAAGAATTTCTATATAGATATAGTCATGGATAAAAATGGTGTTTGCCAAGTTGGTGTATTAGCTAATGCTTTAGAAGGAGCCAAATTATCTGACTTAGAAGAAGAGGTGATGAGAACATTTTTGTTAGAATTGAAAATGAATGAAGACGAAATCAATGAATGTATCCTAATTGTTAATGAGGCGTTAGCATCTGAGTCAAAACTAAAAGGTAGTATTGGAAATTTTGATTACTCAGTAATTTTAGGTGACAGAGAGGATGGATATGGAGAAGAGGAGGTTTGGCGTGACCACAGAAAGTCTGTAAGCTCTTTTAAATTTGAAGTATTTCCGAAAAAATAGATTGTTAAAAAATATAGATGTTTAGCATAAATAAATGCTGAGCATCTTTTTTTATGCAATATTTAGACAAATATTAATAAAAAATATATTAAATAAGTATTGACAAAATTGTTTGTATTTGATACAATAGCTGTATTAGAATATTTAATACAATTAAACATAAAAATCAAATAAGGGGGAATAAGTATAATGGCAGCTATAGAAATAAAAAATGCGACAAAATATTATGGAAAGTTTAAAGCGATAGATAATATTTCAATGAAAGTAGAAAAAGGAACTGTACATGGATTAATCGGAGTAAATGGATCCGGAAAAACGACATTGATAAAAGCCTTAGTAGGAATACATGAATTAAGTTCTGGAGAGATAAAAGTTCTTGGTAGAGACGTGTTCGATGATATGGTTACAAAGTCCAAGATAGGATATGTAGCAGATAGGAATAGATTTTTTAAATATTACAAAGTAAAAGATTTGGTAAAATTTTATTCAGAAGTTTATCCGAAATTTAGTTATGACAAGTTCAATGAATATAATGAGAGGATGAAAATTTTAGGGGCAAGAAGAATAAATGGTTTATCAAAAGGAATGCAGATGAAGTTATCTATTATGTTAAATTTGGCTAGAAATTCTGAGATTTTAGTTTTGGACGAGCCTACATCTGGATTAGATGTTATCGCAAAAGCTGAGGTACTAGGGTTTATAATGGATGAAGTAAGAGCTAGAGAATTGACAGTACTTATATCCTCACATCATTTAGATGAATTAGAAAAAGTTTGTGATGATATGACAATGATTAGCGAAGGCAAGATGAGCCAACAAAATAAAATCGATCAGATTAAGCAAGAATTGGATAAATTACAAGTTGTATTTTCTCATCAAGTGGATATTAACAGAGTTAGATCCCAAGTTCCGGCTATAGATGTTCAGCAAAATGGGAATGTATATTATATAGTTACAAGTGATACGCCAAAAAGTATAGAACAGATTAAAAAAATTGGGGCATTTATGATAGAGAAAGTGCCGATAAGTGTGGAAGAAGTATTTGTTTATTTAAATAGAGTGTAAAAATAAATTAAAGAGATATTAAAATAATATAGGGGGAAAAAATGAAAACATTGTTTAAACATGAATTTAGAATATTGTTTAAAATTTTAATGATATTTATAGCTTTTGCTGTAGGTGCCGGAATTTTGATGCTAAATGTTAATAGAAGGTTTCTTATAAATTGCGATATTGGGATTTTAGAAGAACCAAATTTGCATTATCATTTTTACGAAATATTGAAAAATATTCAATTTGTTATTGTAATTCCAATAATGATCATGGTTTATTGTCAATTTAGAGAAGTGAAAGACGCTAATGTATCCGAGTTTATATTATCATTGCCGTTTAGTGCAAAAAAGATTAGTATAGTAAAAATAATATCTGGATTAACAATTTTATTAATCAATGGAGTTATAGTTGCATTTATTTTTATCGGAATAAATACAGCGGTGGAGCCTCAATTGATGAGGGTTAGAGCTATTTTACCAGTTGGAGAAAGTTTAACAGAGCATTATACAAATTTTACGATATTTTCTCTGGTTGTTAAATATACTATGGATATGATTTTTATGTATTTAATGTTTGTATTAGGACAATTTTTAGTTAAAAAAGTTTCGCATGCAATAATATTAACGTTAATGGGTATTATAGCGATACCGTATATAATATATCCGTTTGTAATTTTATATGGAAGTATAGTATCAACAAAAATAAATGAACTAATAAAAATAACTTGCTTAAAAATTCAGCCATTAATGGTAACGGCTAATGATATAGACGGAAGTGTATATAAACAAAAAATATATTCTTATAATATAGGACAGGCTGATATAATATTGGTAGCTATATGTGTAATCGTGCTAATTTTAATAATATTCTTAGTAAAAGAAGTTGGATTTGTAAGATTTAAGAATTTTACATGTAGCGAAATTCTGGATAAGGTATTAATAGCAGTAGCGGGGATTTGTTCAGGATTTATTCCATTTTATTATGTATTTGTATTTGGAGGTAGACTGGGAGTATATAGTATAATTATATTTGGAATAGTGACAGGAATATTAGGTAGTATAGCTATGAGTAAAATAATAGAAAGAAATGTAGAAGCAGAAAGTTAAAAAATAAAATATAGAAAGGATAAAAATATGAAAGCGTTAATAAAACATGAGTGTAATAATTTAAGTATGTTTTTTGTAACATTTATTGTTTTGGGTTGTTTAACCGGCTTAAAAGCATTACAACGGATGCAGGATTTTCAAGTAAATTATTTAGATGGTATATTAGATGAGCCAGAATTTCAGCGACACTTTGGTAATTTATTAAGAGAAATGCAATTTATTATAATAATACCGATAATAATTATGGTGTATTTTCAATTTAAAGAAGTGAAAGATGCCAATGTATCGGATTTTATATTATCATTACCATTTACGGCGAAAAAAATAATAATATCAAAAATGTTAATAGGCATAAGTATATTAATATTAAATGGAGTAGTGATAGGTTTATTTTTTGTAGGTATAAATATACATTCTGCGCCGATGTTAGAACACGTGAGAGCGATATCACCAGTGGGCAAAATATTTGAAGGATATACAGATTTTTCGATGTTAGCAATGACAATAAAATATATATTAGATATGATATTTATATACTTAGTATTTGTAGTAGGCCAGTTTCTAGTAAAAAAATTAGGAGCCGGAATAGTATTAACTTGTATGGGTATGATAGCAGTACCTTATTTAGGTGTACCTTTAGTATATATGGCAGGGCTTTTTGGAGTTATTGACAGACTAACTAATATATTCTTTTTAGGTGACATGTCGACTGTAATGTCCATACAAAATAGTCAAGGTGAATTATTACGGGCAAGGATGTACGATTATAATGTTGGTATAAATGATTTATTAATAACAGGGTTGTGTGTATTAACTGTTATGTTAATACTGTATTTAGTTAATAAAGTAGGTTTTACTAGATTTATGTATTTCACATGTTCTAAGACAATAGACAAGATCTTGATAATAGCAACGGGAATTTGTTCAAGTGTATTACCATTTTATTATTATTACTGGGGTGGAAGAGGTTTTATTGTGGCGTTATTACTTCCAGTAGGCTTAATATTGGGCATAATAGGTATGCTAATTATGTCAAGAATAATACAAAAAGATTTAGATACCGAAAAATAAAAATAAATGTCCTTTACATAAAAATGTAGAGGATTTTTTTGTGAAAAAAAGTTAAACACATAGTTAACAATAAGGAGATACGTAAATGAAAAAGGCATTAATAATTTGTTTATGCATAGGTGGTTGTGCTTATTTATATTTGAATTTTAGTAAAGAACCGGAAAAGGCTCAGATAACACAAAATGAATATATACATGAAAAAATAGACGAAGTTCAATATTTAAAGACAGAAATAGAAGATGATGACGATTGGCAATTAAGGTTAATAAATGCGAAAAATCCAGTGCCACAAGAATATACGTTAGAAGTTGCAATATTAAAAAATGGTAACAAAGTAGATGAAAGGATATATCCGTTTTTAAAAGAAATGTTTGATGATGCAAGAGCAGCTGGAATGTATCCGGTTGTAACTAGTGGATATAGAACGAATGCGGAGCAAAAAAAATTATATGATGACAAAATAGAAGAGTATTTATTAGAGGGATATAGCGAGATTGAAGCGATAAAATTGACGGAAAAATTTTTGGCCAATCCAGGTACGAGTGAACATGAGATGGCTATAGCTGTCGATATCGTCGGAGATTGGATGAAATCCTCTAGTGCTGAGGTATATGACTGGCTTAAATCTCATGCTCATGAATATGGATTTATATTACGATATCCGGAAAATAAAAATCATATCACAGGGATAAATTATGAGCCTTGGCATTATAGATTTGTTGGCGTAGACGCTGCTAAAGAAATTTATGAACAAAATATTACCTTAGAAGAGTTTTGTCAATTGAAAGGGGAAAAATATTAAATAAAAAATTTGCAAAATGTGTTTATAAGCGATTGTTTTTGGTTATACTTTAAATGTAGCTAAGAACAAAAAGGAAAGTAACCTCCTAAAAGAAGGTACCTTCCTATAATATACAATATTTATTTAGAGTATAGCGTGAGTTATAATCCAGAGCTGCAGTTCATAAGATGTTTTCATTATTATATTGTTTGGTCATCGTAACTGAGGGTAAACTATAATTCAAAGAGATGTTTTTTTGACAACTTTTTTGTTATACTCTAGATATTATATATATTAGAGAACACAGGGTATGTTCTCCTTAGTGTTTTTGGTTTCGAGCCTCGTAGGCCCTTGGTCAGGCTACGAATAAAATATTTTTTAGAAATAATTTTCTTAAACTTTTTATTTTTCAAACAAAATACTTTTTAGTTTTGATTTAATACTAGCACTGTTATTAAAAACATTGCAAATATTATAATTTCATGATAATATTTATGCATCGCAGTCACCTCCTCTTAATGGACGATAAACTATCCATAGCCGAGGTGGAAAACACACAACCACCACTCTGTTGAAAGAGTGGTTTTTTCGTAAAAAGCAAGCTAATTTATTTCGGCGGACTTACTTTTTTATGCATGAATTGTTATTATTCCACCAAAATAATAACAAAAATATTATAATATATACATAGAGTGTAATACTAGTGGTAAATTTAGGTATTTTTATTTTTTATTAATATTATATATAAGCCATGGCATTATATATTTATTGCCCTGGTGCTACTAAAGAAATTTATGAATAAAATATTACCTTAGAAGAGTTTTGTCAATAAAAAGGAAAAAAAGTGGAATTATTAAATAAAAAGGTAAAATTTGAATATTTACTATACAAAGAAAAAATGTTATAATTTAGTGTATTTTATGTTTCAGACTTAAATACATAGTTAAACATAAGGAGATATATAAATGAAAAAAGCATTAATAATTTGTTTATGCCTAGGTGGTCTTAGTTATGTATCCTGGAATTTAAGCAAAGAACCAGAAAAAGTTCAAACAGTACAGGTTGAATATATAAATAAAGAAACAGGAGAAATTCAATATCTAGATGAAAAAACAGGAGAAGTTAAATATTTAGAGACAGACGCAAAAGAAATTAAACACATAAAAAAAGATGCTGAACCTATTAAATTTGAATATCTAAATCAAGAGACAGGAGAAGTCCATATACTGGATGTTGTGTCTATAGATCAAGAAACAGGAGAAATTCAATATCTAGATGAAAAAACAGGAGAAGTTCAATATTTAACGACAAACTCAAAAGAAATTTCTCATATAAAAATAGAAATAGAAGATGCTGAGCCTATTAAAACAGAAATAGAAGATGCTGAGCCTATTAAAACAAAAATAGAAGATGTTGAACCGATTAAAACAGAAATAGAAGATGCTGAGCCTATTAAAACAAAAATAGAAGATGCTGAGCCTATTAAAACAAAAATAGAAGATGTTGAACCGATTAAAACAGAAATAGAAGATGCTGAGCCTATTAAAACAAAAATAGAAGATGTTGAGTTTTTTAAAATAGAAATAAAAGATGCTGGGCTTATTAAAACAGAAGTAGAAGATATTGGGCTTATTAAAACAGAAGTAGAAGATGCTGGGCTTATTAAAACAGAAGTAGAAGATGCTGGGCTTATTAAAACAGAAATAGATGAAGATTGGAAATTAATATTAATAAATGCGAAAAATCCAGTACCAGAAGAATATACCTTAGAACTTGTAACGTTAAGTAACGGTAACAAAGTCGATCACAGAATATACCCATTTTTACAAGAAATGTTTGATGATGCAAGAGCAGATGGAATATCACCGGTTGTAAATAGTGGATACAGAACGAATGCAGATCAACAAAAAATATATGACGATCGAATAAAACAGCTGCTTACAGCCAAAAGCCTGAACAGCAGCTACCTGTCAGGTATTCTGGGTTTCTATTTTACTCTAATGTACCTCATATAATTCATCCTTTTTCTACAGCTGAACTACAAAAAAAGGCAAAAATGTTTATGAATTTGCAAGACTATATGGACCCGAGTACCTACTCGGTTTTATGTTTTATATCAAACAGATATGATAAATAAGCAGCTGTGAGGGGAATACTGGGTCTGTCATTCCCGTTGTTATTAGCCTGCAGAGTTAATGGGTAATGGACTTATGGAGTTGTTAATGGGTCGTATACTATGCTGTTTAAAGTTGGGAAGGTCCATACATGTAAATAAATGTGTTCATCTCCTGAGAAATACAAGCCGCAACATGCGCGAGGAACTGCAAAGGAGGTTTCATTTTCGGTAACGCAAAGTACTTTAACGAATTACTGTCCTCAATAAGTAACGCTGTAACGAAACACATTAATTCTCGATGGCTGTAATATTGAAATGTCATGTTCAATGTTAATGTTAACCTTTCTTTTTCAAAAGCAGCACTGTCCAACACTGCAAGTGATAAGACTCAAAAGTACCGTGCAATGTAACAAGTACATCTTCACATTTACCCATTAGCTACAACACACTATTACTTCAAATTTTCAACAAACTCATTCAAGGCTTCATACGAGGAGAACAATGTTTTATAGGCCTATAAGTAGTTTCATAGATATCAAATCCTCGTTGCATTATAAAAGGAGTGAAACTTCACGCCCGGCTGACTGCAGCTGTCTTCCCAGCGAGTCAGTAATGGATTTGGCCAGTAGGTGGCAACACGAACCCAACACGATGAGCTCCACAGACCCATGAGTCACTAAGTCATCACACGCTGTTTGAGGTGCCTTCACTGATTATGTTCAACACCTTACTACATATCCAAAGGCTCCAAGTTCTGCATGAAAAAGGTTTATCAGACCAGTTTGTCAGTGGTGTTCTCACTTTTACTTTTATTTTACGCAGTTGAAATCTCTTATAGACTCCTTTCTCATAAAACTCTTTCAGTATAATCACTTTTCTATCCTCTCCTCCATGGAAACCCTGCTCCCGAAGTGCCTGAAAGGCCCGTCAGTAGTTAAGCCAGTATTTGCTTGAATGACAGTCACTTATGTCACCACACCACTATATGCATAACCCATGCCCAGAGGCTAGTTTGGCATGGCCCTAAACATATCCAGTGAGACCAG
>LNZM01000045.1 GCA_002007295.1 Candidatus Epulonipiscioides saccharophilum
TTTAAGACCATTAACTAAATTGTTATGAATATCTGGGGTTACCCAGAAATGACCCACCGTTTTAATATCTACACCGTAATATTCGGAAATATTATAAAATTCAGATCTCGGCGTTATGGATTCTAAAGTTGTATCTAGAAAATTCTCAGGAAGAGTTATTTTAGCTACTGCTGTAGAATTGTTACTTGCATCAACAGGCTTTTTAATATTTAGTGCAAGTCCATCTAAAGCGCTATTATTCGTATCACTTCCAATTTTATCATCAACCAGAGTAAATGTATCTCCCTCTATTGTAGCATAACCGAAGTAGATTAGATATTTTCTTAACTTATCTAATTCTGTTGCTTTGGCGGTGGCCTCACCTATTTTATCATAATTCTGACCAGTGTAAAACTTAGTTAACTTTTCAATAACCAATCCAATTTTCGTAGTTGCCTTATAACCTGATTCTGTTTTAGGTTCAGCTCCAGCGTTCACTTCATCATAATATTGTTGATCGCCTAATTTATTGCCATTTAAATCATAGCCATCGTATTGATCATATTCGGCTAGCAAATCTTTTAAGATTCTAAGTTGAACAGTAACAGTTGTTGAATTGATATAGTTCTGAGCTACAGAAGACAAGCCGGAAGCATTACCACCTGGAGTCCATTTACCAACGGCGCAAGAATCATCGGATATAGCTGGAACGATGAAATATTCAGCATCTTCTGCAAACCCTTCTTTTAGTCCATTCAACGTAAAACTAGAACCACCATTAGTAGATTTATAATAGTAAAGAATACCGTCAGCCTCAGCTTTAGTAGATAAGACAGGGGCACCAATAGAAGAAACAGCCATTCCGGATTCAGCATCAAGTGTTTTTTCATCTATATCTTTTTGAGTAGCTTTTTTAGTGTAAACATAAATACTACCAACAACGGAACCATCGGTATCAAATTCAGAAGCGATATCACCATTAAACTTATTCTTAAATTGATTAAATACGGTGCCAGAAAGATCCGATTTCATCATTCTTAGATCAATGTTACCTTCACTAGGAATAATAGGTAGGGCTAAATTAGGATCAAGACCTAAAATAGCTTTTGCGATTTGAACTTCTAATTTACCTTCCGTTACGGTTTGAATAAGTTCTCCAGAACCAAGTGTAGCATTTATTAGGTAGGCGTTGTAAGCATCATTTAAGTTTTGTGTTACTACCGAAATATCAGATAAAGATGAATAAACGAGATCTGTGCTAGTTAAATCGGCTGAACTATATTCTGTTTCATTAGGAAGTAACGCCACAATATTGCTATCTGCATCGAAAGTTTCATTAAGTAGCAACGAAGTTAAATTATTGAAAGAATCGCTTAAAAAGATGTCCTCATTAAATTTTGCTTCAAAGGAAAAGTTGGTATCGACTTTAGCTTTTTTGTAAGCATTCAAGATAGCCTTCACAGCATCATCCAAAGCGTTTTTCAAATCATTATAAGTATCTGAATTAACCCAATAACGAGAAGGTATAATGTCTTTGCCTTCCACTTCGCTAACAGATATACTTATCGGTGTTGTTGCAGTTTCGAAATCCACTGGGCCTATAGAGCTAATTTGAGAGCTTCTTGCCTCAGTAGTTAAGGGTCCACTAATTGTTAGCTCTAAACTATTGATTTGGCCAGTCAAAGTATCTTTAATAGTATACTTTATCATATCCGAACCATTAATAGTGAGATCTGCAGTACCAAGCTTATTTGGATCATAAGGTAAAATATCAACATATGAATCTATACCTTCATTAACTATATAAGTACTCCCAAAATCTTTAGCTATACTAATTTGAATATTCTCAGGTTTAACATTATTAGGCCACTGTAAATCCGGGATAGGATATGCTGTCGAATTAGCATAACTGGAACCGTCGATAGAGAGTCTAACAGCAACAGTACCGGATTCATCAGGAGAACCTTCGCCGTACATAATGTCGTTAAATGGTATCGATGGGACATTAGCCGAGAAGTCTAAATGCGCATCAACATAATGTATACGTTGTTTTAAGGTATTAATAGCTTCTAAGTATGTAGGACCTTGACCGCTGTGAATTTCTAAAGCTTCGATAGCTGCAATATGCTCTTTTAACTGACTTACTAATGATGCAAGTTGCTCCATTAAGTCGTCCCCTTCAGTAACTACTGATTCTGTAAGAAGCTTTTTCAACTCTTTAAAATGCTCGCTGTTTTCTATATATTTATCTGTATCTAATAAATCTATACCTTCTGTTTCCGAGATCTTTAAGCCTATGTACCTTATTGCTTTGCTTAATAGTTCAGCAATGGTGTAGTTAGTATTTAGGTCCTCTTGAGATATTAAAGCTTCATTTTTATTATCACTTGGAATGTCAGCGTCTGTAAGAGGTAATTCTTGGTCATAACCTAATTCGGGTACGTCTGTTGCACCAATGACTAAGTCTTCTATCGTTTGTGCTTGTAAATGATTGGTGGCCAAAGAAAGCATGCCTGAGGCTAGAAATGCCATGGTCATTTGTTTATGATATTTTTTCAATAATTGCATTTTTTCATCTCCTTAGTTCTTTTATTAGACTCTCCAACTAGGATCTCTACCTAGCCTTTCCTTTTAGGAGAGATGTCAACTTTAGCTAATATAACATCTTTTAATTAAAGATATTTATTCATCTCCTTGTTTTCAATTAAACTGATTATATTTAATCAAGTTTTTTGATATAACGATCGTTATCAAAAAAGTATATCGGTAAAATTTGACAATACTTTAAGACAAGATCGTCAAGCTAGACACTATTTTGATTACTCTATCCGCTAGCTTTCTAAGCTCTCTGTTAGCTTTAAAAAATTGAGAGAAAGTGGTGGTTGGAGTCTGCGCAATTCATCTAAGCACTTAACTACGACAAAAAAATAAATCCCATAAAAATTTTTTTATGGGCCATAACTAATTATCCTGTACACAAAAAAGTCTCTCCAGCAATTTGGAGAGACTAATTTTTTATGCTAATCTGATCAACTCGGATCAACTGTTTCGATTTTTCAGTAAACTACGCTGATATACTAATCTAAGCAACAGGGATCAACTGTTTATCCACAGAAAGTTGATTTTGAGCACGGATTTCACGTAGCACAAAGTAGGTTGTAACAAAGAAAGTTATAGTATCGGCTATTGGTTGTGCGAACCATATACCGGTTAGGCCAAAAAGACGAGGCATAATAATCATTAATGGGATAAGTAGCAAGACTTGGCGCATTAGAGATAACACCATAGCTAACTTTGCTTTACCTATAGCTTGAATATATTGTGTTCCGAGCATAGAGGGACCTAACAGTGGCAAAACTATAGTATATCTTTTTAGCCCCGTAACAGTCATAGCAACTAACTCTGGATTATCACCCGAAAACGGGTTAACTAACACTTCAGGGATAAGTTGAATCATGATCATTCCCGCTAATAAGTAGATACCAGCAAAGGTAACGTTTATTTTTAGGGCTTTGTTTGCTCTATGATACTGTTTTGCACCGAAATTAAATCCTACTATAGGTTGAGAACCTTGGGCCAAGCCGATTATAGGTGTACCGGTCATAAGCATAATAGAACTGATTGTTGCAAACGCTCCGATTGCCATGTCGCCACCATATATTTTTAATGAGTTGTTGCAAATAATTTGGACCCCACTCATAGCAACCTGCATAATGAAAGGTGCTGCCCCTATCGCTAAAATAGGTAAAACTTGTTCTTTGCGAAGTCTTAAATTCTTTTTAAAAAATGGTACGTTGGATTTTCCTTTGAAGAAATATAATAATGCCCACGTAGCTGTTATAAATTGCGATATAACCGTCGCTAACGCTGCTCCCGCAATACCTAGCCCAAACCCAAATATAAATAACGCATCCAATATGATGTTTATAAAACATCCAGTTGCCATGATCGTAGCAGAAAGTTTAGGCCGACCATCACTTCTCATTAAATTGGTGAGGGACATTGCTGTTATGTTAAATGTAGCACCAATTAATATTATTATAATGTATTCTTTTGCAAATGGTAGACTGTCTGGACTAGCGCCGAATATCATTAAGATAGAATCAACGAAAACAAGGCCAATAATAGATAAGACGATCCCTAATGTCAAATTTAATAATATTGCTGTTCCTAATATTTTTTGGGCCTGTTCTTGTTTGCCTTCACCTAGTTTAATCGATATATTTGTGGCTGATCCAATCCCTATTAGTACTCCAAATGCCATGATGATTGTCATGATCGGTAACGTTACCCCTAATCCACTTATTGCTAAGTGACCTACTCCAGGTATATTACCTATAAACATTCGGTCTACTACGTTGTATAATCCGTTTACTAACATTCCGATTATAGCTGGTAGAGAATATTTTAAGATTAGTTTTCCAACCGATTCGTTTGCTAAGAGCCTTTGATGCTCATTCATAAATTTCCCCCTTATTTAATCTTTGCTAAAATTTTTATAAAATTATTATATGATTATTATAACATATTTGAATCAAATATGTAATAGGTTTTATAAAGTTTGTAACAAGTAATTGCTTTTTGAAAATTGTTAAGATTAGTTTAAACTTTTTTGCTAATGATTTGTAAAAAATATGTTTGTTTATTTGAATTATTATATGTTACATTAATTAAATAATTCAAAGTTTGACTAAACAAAAATAGCATAATATAATCTCGGACGGAATATAGTACATAAAAATAAATAAAGGGGGACGAATATGTTCAAATTAATGCCAGCATATAAAGACTACATTTGGGGTGGCTCAAAATTAAAGAGCGAATACGGAAAAGAAAGTGATTTAGATATACTGGCCGAAAGTTGGGAATTATCAACTCATGGCGACGGCCTATCAATTATAGCTAATGGCGAATGGGCCGGTAAAACTTTAAGAGAATATGTAAGAGAGAACGGAAAATCAGTTCTCGGAACAAATTGCTGCGAAGATTTCGATATACCTATATTAATAAAATTAATCGATGCTAAGCAAAATTTATCCGTTCAAGTACATCCAGATGACGACTATGCTAAATTGCATGAAAACGATTATGGTAAAACTGAAATGTGGATTGTTTTAGATGCCGAAGAAAATGCTAATCTTATTTATGGCCTAACCACCGATTTAACTCCAGAAGAATTTAAGCAAAATATAGAAAACAATACTTTATCTCAAGTTATGAATTTTGTACCCGTCCAAAAAGGGGATATCTTCTTTATAAAGGCTGGTTTATTACATGCTATCGGGGCCGGAATTGTAATAGCAGAAATCCAGCAACGATCCAATATAACCTATCGAGTAAACGATTTTGGTAGACTTGGTCCGGATGGTAAACCTAGAGAATTACATATAGACAAGGCTATTGATGTAACCAATCTTGAAAAAATCGATCACTCTTCTGTAAAATATAATTGGGTCGAAGTACAAGGAAATAAAATAGCGGAGCTGGTTGATTGTAAATATTTTAAAGTTCTATCTGTTGATTTATCTGGTAAACTGGAAAGAGATGTGGACCACACCAGTTTTGAAGCCTTACTTATTTTAGAAGGAAAAGTACAAATAAATAATATGACTATTAATAAAGGTGAAACCGTTTTTGTTCCAGCCAATACTGGTAAATACGAATTAGAAGGAATAGGACAAATAATTATTAGCAAAATTTAAACGTTCAATTTAACTCACATTAGTAATTTTTGAGCAATAAAATTAATATAAGATATAAGATCCCAAAAAAATAACCAAAAAGATTTATTAAGGAGATAAATCATAAAAAAGTCAATATAACATGATTGATATAATAGATCTCATATTAATAAATAATTTACCTATAAATGGACAAAAAGCCACATATACTTTTTATAAGTGCAGATAAAAGCTAGAATATGTGTACAAATTTCAACTGTACTTTATTATTAAAATTGAACAGGAGGAGTATAAAATGGAAAATGAAGCGGTAAAAAAGTATTTGGAGCTATTAAATCCATTTGTATTACCCAATTATATAGATGAACTAAAAAATCTTAAAATAGATAATATGTATGGGAGCGACTTTTTTTTAACTTGCGACAAAACGAAAGATGAATTAAATGCTATATGGCTAGTAGCGGATGCCTTAAGGCACCTAAGAGAAAACAACATAAGTACGAAAGTATTTGAAAGTGGACTAGGCGTAGGTATATATAAAGCTCCATCAGTCAAGACTCGGTTTTCATTCGATTCGGCCTGCAACCTACTCGGATTATCGCCACAAACAGTAGAAGAGAAGGATTCAAAGTTATCTTACGGTGAAATGGCGGGCGAAACAGCAAACATGATTTCTTTTATGTCTGATGTTGTGGGAGTAAGGGACCATAAATATATAGGAAAAGGAAATACCTATATGCATAAAGTAGCAGATACTCTAGGTCAAGGATTCAAAGAAGGATTATTAGAGCAAAAACCAACATTAATAAATTTGCAGTGTGATATTGATCATCCGACACAAACTATGTCCGATATGCTACACTTAGTAAACATATATAGAGGACTAGAAAATCTCAGAGGAAAAAAAGTAGTGATGAGCTGGGCATATTCGCCTACATACGGAAAATCCTTGTCTGTGTCGCAAGGAATAATTGGCTTAATGACAAGATTTGGTATGGATGTAGTATTAGCCCATCCACCAGGCTACGATATCATGCCGGAAGTTGAAGTTATGGCAGAAAACAATGTAAAAATAAATGGTGGAAGTTTTAGCAAGACTCATTCAATGAAGGAAGCTTTCAACGAAGCAGACATAATATATGCTAAAAATTGGACTCCATTTTCTGTATTAGAAAAGAAAACAAAACTATATGATGATAGCAACTTTATGGATTTACGGAAATTAGAAAAAGAACTGCAAGAAGAAAATTCATATCATAAAAATTGGTCAATTACAGCCGATGCTATGAAAAATACGAAAGAAGCATTATATATGCATTGCTTACCAGTTGACATAGCAGGTGTCACTTGTGATCATGGCGAAATAGATGTAGCCACATTTGAAAAATATAGGAAATTTTTATATAAGCAAGCTAGCTATAAATCATATGTAATAGCAGCAATGATATTGTTAGCTAAGTTTAAAAACGTGCCGACCTTACTAGAAAGATTAGACAATGACAATAAGCAGCGCAAATTAAAAATAAGGTAAGAATTTCTAAACCTTTCAGTCACTTCGTAACAGTTCTTTAACCTCTCAGTCAACTTCGCTGACAGCTCTCCTAAAAGGAGAGCCAGGGCGGATAGCCTTTTTATTTAAGAAGTTTGAGCATCACAGCTTTTTGAACATGCAATCTATTTTCCGCTTCTTCAAAAATAAATTCGGCATTATTCTCAAATACTTCATCAGTAATTTCTTCACCTCTATGAGCAGGCAAACAATGTAAAACTATATAATTAGGATTAGCCAATTTTAATAAATTAGACGTCAAACAATAATCTTTAAAAGCCATTTCTCTCTTTACTTTTTCGGATTCTTGTCCCATACTAGTCCAAACATCTGTCACGATTATATCGGCCGAATCAACAGCTTTTTCCGGTTCATGTACTAAAGAAAATTTACCTGGATAAAGCTTAGTAAATTCTAATACATCACCATGCGGTTCGTATTCTTTCGGCGTAGCTATGGAAACGTTCATACCAACTTTTAATGCGCCAACTATTAAGCTATTGCACATGTTGTTACCATCGCCAATATAGCAAAGAGTCAAGTCGTCAAACCTAACTTTAAATTCTCGAATCGTCATTAAGTCAGCCAGCACTTGGCATGGATGTGCAAAATCTGTTAGCCCATTTATTACTGGAACCTTTGAGTATTTCGCCAAATCTTCTACTGTCGATTGATCAAAGGTTCTTATCATTATAGCATCTAGATATCGCCCTAAAACTCTGGCCGTATCTATTAGTGGTTCGCCACGCCCTATTTGTAAATCTGAACTAGACAAAAATAATGGCCTAGCTCCCAATTCTCCGATACCTACTTCAAACGATACTCTCGTTCTTGTCGATGCTTTTTCAAATATCATCCCTATATTCTTGCCCTGAAGAGGATTGGAATATATATTGTGCTTTCTTTCATATTTTAGTTGATCCGCCAAATCCAATATATCGATTATTTCTTCTTTTGTTAAATCTAGCAATTTAAATAAATTTTTCATGCGTTAATAAACTCCTTTTTATATATATTATAATTACCCTTTTTTCTAAGCAAATTTTCCTAACCAACTTAAAAAATTTTAGATCCAGTTTATTAACGATAGCGTTGGAGATTCTACAGGCTAATGGGTTAACGCTAAAAGTGGATCCATTTATATTGATAGCAGAACTTCGTTCAAATTTTTCCTAACCAACTTAAAAAATTTTAGATCCAGTTTATTAACGATAGCGTTGGAGATTCCGTAGGTTAATGGGTTACCGCCAAAAGTGAATCCATTTATATTGATAACAGAACTTCGTTCAAAATATTGATGCACTGATCTATTTGTGATTTGTTCACAATTAACGGCGGAAGTAACCTGATAGTGTTGTTCCCAGCAGTTAATATTAACAGTTGTTTTTCAAGGCACATATTTCTCACATCACTAGCCGAAACACCGGTTAATTCCATTCCTAACATTAGGCCTAAACCACGGACTTCCTTTATATATTTGTTATTCAGCCTAGCTATACTTTCTTTAAGATAATGACCATTTTCTCTAACTGAGATTAAAAAGTCTCGGTTCAGTTTGTCAACGACAGCGTTGGAGATTCTGCAGGCTAATGGGTTGCCACCAAAAGTGGATCCATGATCAGAAAGACCGAATGTATCCTTACACTTTTTCCCAGCTACAATTGCTCCAATGGGCATTCCACCGCCTAAGCCTTTTGCAAAGGTTACTATATCTGGTAAAACGTTATACTCTTCCGAAACAAAAAATTGTCCACATCGCCCAATTCCCGTTTGTACCTCGTCGACTATAAAAAGTATATCTCGTTCTTGACAAAGATTGAATAACTGTGTTACATAATCTTTTTCTAAAGGAAACACACCACCTTCCCCCTGAACCAATTCGATCAATATAGCACAAGTTTTTTCGGTTACTAACGATAATAGATCAGCCAAGTGATTCGGTTCCGCATAGCTAAAGCCGGCTGTAAATGGCATGTAAAATTTATGAAACTTATCTTGCCCCGTCGCACTTAACGTTGTTATTGTTCTTCCATGAAACGAATTCTTTAATGTTATTATCTCATCTCGGCCAGATCCATAATGATCGAAACTATATTTTCTGGCTAACTTAATGGCTCCTTCATTGGCTTCGGCACCGCTGTTAGCAAAAAAAACGGAGTCTAAGCCAGTGCGCTTGACTAGCTTGTCTGCCAATATTCTATCCTGTTCTGTGTCGTATAAATTGGACAAATGCATTAAGCTACTTCCTTCGACCATAGCTTCCAAAATGGCTGGGTGAGAATAGCCTAAACAATTCACTCCGATTCCACTTGAAAAGTCTAGGTATTTCTCTCCACTTTTAGATATAACATAACAGCCATCGCCTTTTTCAAATACTATTTGTGGCTTTAAGTACGTATTCATTAACATATTATATATGTCTCCTTTTTGCTTTCTTATATCCTTGATACTATAGCAATGATCTATGTTAACTTCAAGGCCCACCGATTCCTTTTAACCATAAATTAATGAATTTCTTCTATAATATAACACTTTGGACTGATAAAAAGTTGCAACCTAAATATTGTCGACTACAGCTAATTAATTGACTAAACTATTTTGTTGATGTCTTGATCATTTTTTGACTGCAATTTTTCATCTACAATTTCTTGTAGTTCTTTAGTGATTTCTTATCAATATCCTTAGAATCTAAACTTTGGGCTGATAAAAAACTACAACCTAAATTTTTTCATTTAAAAAGCTGCAACCTCAATATTGTCGGCTACAGCTAATTAATTGACTAAACTATTTTGTTGATGTCTTGATCATTTTTTGACTGCAATTTTTCACCTACAATTTCTTGTAGTTCTTTAGCGATTTTCTTATCAATATTCTTATCAGTTTCGGTAGAATCTAAACCTTGGGCTGATTTTGAACCTAATTCGCTCTCTAAACTTTGGGCTGATTTTGGATCTAATTCAGCCCCTAAACTTTTGGCTGATTTTGGATCTAATTCGGCCCCTAAACTTTTGGTATCCATACCAACCATATCTTGACTTAAATGTTTCATTAGAAATTTATCAATATTGGAAGGATTTTTTTGATTTAAAAAGTTATCTAATTCCATACTTAAGTTTGTAGAATCATTTTGAGCTAAAAAGTTATGCTTTTGATCTGAATTAGTTTTTAAATCTAAGAAATGATTCATCTTATTAGTTTCAGAATCGGGATCTATATTAATATCCATATTGTCTTTTTTGTCAACTAATACGCAAAAACTAAATTCGTCTGCAAGATAGCTTTTATTAACTAAAGCCGTGAAATCTGATTTTTGATGACTATCCAAATAAACGGCCCACGCATATTTGGCTGGAGGCAGATTAAACACTAACGGCTCGCTGTAGTTATTCATTATAAAATATACCCCAAAATCTTCGCCCGTTAAACTAAATGCTAAACTTCTAGAATAAAAACTCCAATCCGGATTATTTGGCTTAGTACCATGCCATACTATGTTTTTATCTGTTTTATGTTTATACCACTTTAATTCATTTCTAAGCGCTATGGCTTTTTTTAGAAATAACGTTACATCACTAAATTTTTCTTGTCTCTTCCAATCAAACCAAACGGTAGCATCATTTTGGCAAAATGCATTGTTATTTCCGCCCTGTGTTCTTGCCCCTTCATCTCCCATTACAATCATGGGTACTCCTTTACTAAAAATCAGTAGCCCGAGAAAACTTTTCATTCTCTTGATTCTTAAATGGTTGATCATTACATTGCTAGTTTCGCCTTCATACCCGCTATTATAACTGCAATTATTATTGCTCCCATCTCGATTATTTTCTCCATTGTTAATGTTATGCTTCTCATTGTAACTAACCAAATCCCACATGGTAAATCCATCATGCGCTGTAATAAAGTGAATAGGCAAAGTTGTCGACTGCGGATTCATATTTTTTATGTCGTTCCCTACAATACATGTAGCAACCTGGTTGATATGGCCTTTATCTCCTTTTCCGAAACTTCGTATACAATCTCTAAATCTATCGCTCCATTCATGAAAAGGTGCTGGCATTTTCCCAACAAAATATCTTCCTTTAGCATCCCAACTCTCGCTAATTAACTTCACATTCTTTAAGATAGGATCGTCTGCTATTTTATGCATCAATGATCCTTCCATCCACTCTCCATCATGTCCCTGTGCTAATATCGCTCCTAAATCAAATCTAAATCCATCAACTCCCATTTCTAATACAAAATACCTTAAGCTATCTATAACCATTTCCTGTACAATTATATTAGATGTGTTTAACGTATTTCCTGTTCCAGAACAATTACTAAAATATGGTCCATAATGTCTGTAATATGCTTTCCTATTTAATAGCTTAAAATTGAAAAATGCTCCGCCTTCTCCTCCTTCTCCTGTATGATTGTAAACTACATCTAATATTATCTCCATATTTCTATCGTGAGCTTCTCGGACTAATTCCTTAAACTCTTCTCTTACACGTTCCTTGTCTGTGGCATATATCGGATCTAATGCAAAGAAACTGATTGAGTTGTAACCCCACTCATCCGTTAATATCCTGCCTGTCTTTGGGTGCATGTTTATTAACGTGTGTCTATTCCATAAATATATTGGGAGTAGTTCTACCGCTGTAATTCCTATGTCTTTTAAATAATCTAACTTCTCTATCAGAGCCTTATAGCTTCCACCATCGTTTATTGCTTTTGTAAAGTGCCCTACATGCATTTCATATATTATTGTTTCTGTCCATGGTATGTTCGGTCGCTTTGTCTCGTTTC
This sequence comes from Candidatus Epulonipiscioides saccharophilum, assembly GCA_002007295.1. Classification (GTDB taxonomy): domain Bacteria; phylum Bacillota; class Clostridia; order Lachnospirales; family Cellulosilyticaceae; genus Epulonipiscioides; species Epulonipiscioides saccharophilum. Next base: position 11,998 of record LNZM01000045.1, read on the forward strand.
TTCTTAATAATGCTATCTTGTTGAAATACTTCCTTTCACTGTTTTGTATCACTTCATATCCATACGGATCTATTATCGGAAATTCTTTTTCGCCATCCGTAACACTCCATATATAATATAATCCCTCATGTATATCATTTAATATAGTATAAAAAAAGTCTCCTTCTGAATCCTCATCTCGATTTAAGATCTTTTCTCTTATTGCTGGCCCTTCTATTTCTTCATATATACTAAGTTTTATTTGGTCAAAGTCTTGCAAATATATCCCAAACATAAATTCGTCCTTAAACATTTGGTGACAACCTAATCTTGGATAACTCATTAATTTCATTTTAACATCTTCCTTCCTAATCTAAATAAAATTATACTATAGGCAGTATATAGAAAATCTTTTTTCCTTACAAGGGCGGTTACCCCAAGTTTCATCATAAATTAAATTTTCTGCTTTTACAAAAAGAGTTGCTCTTTTAATGTATACACAAAATGATAATTATGTATCATAATATACATTTTGTAATATTATCTACTTATTATAGCATGCCCTAATTAATTGGTAAACATTTTAAGACAAGTTTTTTTAGATTTTTATACAATCTTTACTTTGCATTGGTATAATATGGTATTAATGCCAATAAATTTTTTTTATACTTATTGACAAAATAAAAAAAAGTCGTTAAAATGATTGTACAAAGGCTTGTATATACATAAATTAACCAATATTTTCATCTTGCAATTATTCTATTGTACTTCTTTAGCTTGATTTTTTGCTGTCAATTAAAATTTAAGCTCAATTAGCTAAGTTAGATAATTAAAGATGATTCTAGTTAAAATTTATATTTTGAGTTGATGAATTTTTCATGATTTTTGCATGTTTTCTTATCAAAAACAGCATTTTAATTTGTTAATATTTTTAATTTTCATATTTATTAAAAAGGAGAATGATTAAAAATATTCCAGGACTAAAAGTTGTTATTGCTAATAGCCTATAGGATATTAATATCTCAAACTTTCAGGATCACATAATAAGATAAATTATTTAAGATTCAGACTTAGTATATTCTATATTTATACTAGGTCTTTTTTTATTATCTACTTTTTTTACTATGATTATTTCAAAATAATTTTCCTAATTTTTATTTATATTTTTTTTCTGATATATAGTATAAATTTTTATTTTATAACATATTTATTGTATGAATTGTTTTATACAATACATTTTTTATACACACCTAGTATCTTGCTTCATAATATAGCCTGTTCAATAATATCGCTTAATATATTGTGTATAAAAATTTAACAATGAACATATATATTTTATATAATTAATTCATTTAATTATAATTCAAAATTTTTATATCATATGTCACATCTTTATATTTTACAAAAATTATTTATATTAATTTGTATTTAATTTGTAAATTTAATACGTTTAAGACTAAAAAGGAGTGTATAAATATGAACAAATTAGGAAAAAAATTAGCATTATTAATGGCTAGTACGATGACTTTATATGTAACCACATCGTCTCACTCAGCTCAATCTTTTTTGGATAGCTTGGATTTGGATAATAACTTTGAAGCAGATTTTTCTTCAGAGCCCTCTTTCGTCGATGAACCAGATTTTTCCGGCGACTTCTCTGATGACTTCTTAGAACCTGAATTCGATGAGTTACCTTTTGAACCAGATTCCTTCGAGTTCGAAGAAGAATTTTTAGACGATTCCGACTTAGTTGATGATTCTTTCTCCACTCTCGAAAATCAAGATTTTGATTCTACTATACCCTTATCCGGTCCAATCTTCTCTATTCCCGCTACAGATTATTTCGACGCAATTACTTCGATCGGTACTTTGCGTGAACGGGCCGAGGGTGAGGTACCCGAGAGCGTTACGGCTCATAAAATAATATACATAAATCAATATTCGCCCGGTTTTATTATTCCCGAAGCTACTGTAAATGGCCAGCCTGTAACTATGACAGTTTATTCTCAAAATTTAATAGCTGACTATGACAATAATACAATGATTCCTGATCCTTATGGTTACATGAGCGAAGATACTTATCTTGTGAACAATACAATATACTGCAATTCCGAAATTAACAATACAAAATATAGAATAGTTTATTCATTAAGTAATGATGGAATTGATACCTACGAATATATATTAGATGTAATAGCTATCGAATCTACGGCCATATTAGATATAGTAGATATGTTAGAAAATTCACTTTGGGTTATACAATCCTCTGACGTAATATCCGCAGGCCAATTAGTTACAGACAATTTAGCAACTGAAGTAAGTAGGATAGCTAGCGCTCTAGATGATGAGATAAAAACAAAATATATCGAACAATATCCTGATCCTATAACTGATTTTACAGTCAATTATGAAGTAATAGATCCAAAGTTCGAAAACAATACGCTAACTTTTAAAATAAAAGTTTTAGAACCTGATGTGAATAATTCGGCCACCAGAGCACCGGGTGCTATGAAAATTACTAAAACCATCACGGCTAAATTAGTAGGTACAGATAATCTGCCAACATGGTCAACAGAAAAATGGTATACAAATATTCCACAGTATAGAACAAATGATTTACCATTGCCAATAATAACAGCATATGATACTGAAGATCAACAAGAAATTATAGCTAAATTAGTATCAATAACACTTAATGGAATAGAAGGCGAGTATTTAAATATTGAACAAACTGCAATAACGGGTGGTTTTTTTGAGTTAGGAAAATACGAGCTATGTTATGAAGCAGTAGATTCAAGTGGAAATAAAATTACAAAAGATTTTATTGTAAACGTTATAGATTCTTATGATACAGAACAGGGCTTAGAATTTATTTTTGTGAATACCATTCCATTAGAATCTGTTTATAAAATGAACGTAGATGATACCGTGGGATGGACAATTCCAGTATGGGGTTCGGATGTAGCTTTAGAGGCAGATTTTATACTTTCACAAGGATTTGGATTGGATACATCTACGGATATTTTAAGAAGATCTATAACTAAAAATGGGGTATCATATGAAGACGACACAGACATAAACAATCCAAATCTTTTAACGACACTACCTTTGAATGAAATAGGTAACTATGTAATAACGTTTACTGCAAAAAAACTAGAATCTGGTACTGAAAATATTTTAGAAGGACCAATTACTCAAACATTTAAATTCAACGTTATAGATAGTCCCGAATTAACTACACTGACTACTAATCTGGATACGGAAATATTTAATTGGACATTCACACTCGAAAAATTACTAAGCAATAAAACACTTGCGCAACAAGAAACAGCTATTAAAACAGCTTTGAGCGGAAAATTAAAAGAATATATCGCTACTACTGTTTCTAACAATCCGGATAATTTCACCGGATCGATTACTGAGTTATCTTGGGATGACTCCTCTATAACGTTCAATGTTTTATTTACAGATAAAGAAAATAATCTTAGTGTAAAATGCAAAGATACAGCAAATTATGACTCTCTTTTTTCAATTTATTTAGTACCTGATGCGGCTCCTCCGATAATAACATTTGATGGTGCTGAACTATCAGCATATGGAGATAAAAAATCATTTACTATAGAACAAAATTCAATACTTACACTTGATAAAATAGGTGTAATAGAAGATTCTAATTTTATCATTTCTAGAAAAGTTTACGGTAGCACAGATGAAGGACTAACTTGGAGCGAAATTCCAGACGCTTATGCTACGGGAAACAACGATGACGGCATAGCACTTGTAAATAATTTTGATCTAATACCAACAGATATTATCGCTAAAATAGTAATTTTATTTACAGCACGAGAAAATAAAAGTGATGGTCTTTCCATAGGTGAATTTCCAGATTTAAGTTTCAATAATCCATTAGATGTTTATACACCAGGTATTATTTTAAACATAAAACAAGAGCTAGCCAATCTGTCTGTAACTATTAATAATAACACTGTATCCGAAAACGAAACTATAGAATTAGGTCCAGACGACCCATTCGATATCGCTGTAAATCTTGATGATCAAATAGCCGAACTTGGGATCGATTATACTGCTATTTATTCTTCCAATTCAGATTTGACTGAAGTATCTATAACTGATTGGTCACATGTAAATAGCATTTTTCAAGGAACCCCCGATATATACACTATTACTCTAACCAGTAACGATGAAGCAAAATTTACTTTCAAAATCGACACAAAATCCTATATACCACCTCAATTATATATCGAAGATGAAGTATTACTAAATCCGGATACTGGTAACCTCGAATCAACATACGCACAAAATAGTACATGGTCCGTTCCTATTGTAACTCAATTAAAACATGAAGCATCTGAGAGAGTTCCGGCTATATTTGGCACAGATTATACCGTAACGTTAAGTATAAATGGCGGGACCCCAGTAAATGTTAGTAATGAAGCAAGTGAGTTAAGCAATTTAACAAACGAAATCGGCAAACATGTTATAACGTATACGACGATACCGCCAACTGGCGAAACCGCTATGAATAGCACAATATTAACCGTAATCGTAAAGCCCACTTTTAATATTGACCTTAGCGAAAACATACCTGGAGTAGTAGAAAATGGATTCGACATAAATGGAGACGGCGTATCAGATTTGATTGCGAGTTCAATAATAGCTTCTTTATTAGGGCAAACAGTGCAAGCTAAACTTGGAGATACTATCAATCTACCAGTACTAAAAGTTGGTGAAGTGGAAGCACCTCGAACCATTTTTAAGAAAAATACAATGGAAAAGATAGATTTCGAAACTATGAAATCGACACCTGGAGAGTATGAAATAAAATATGAAGTACCGCCAACATCAGCGTCTAGACTTATGGAAGCTAACATAGAGGTTGATGAATTTGTATTTTATATTACTATATCTAACTCAGACGCACAGATCAGTATAAAACATGGAGATATAGTATATAACGGAAGTTTTGTCTTATTGATAGACCCAGGCAGCTCGACTTTATGGGGCAACGGCCAGTCTAAATTAGTGCCACAAATCAAAGAAGGTACAGGAACCGCAGAATCGGATCCAGCTGACATAGTAAGTATAGTGGAAAAAATAGATCAATCAACTAACACTCCGGATTCGAGCTGGTCTGGTACTATAGAACATATAGCGAACGCAAGCGGTAAATACAGAATAACGTATACTTTAGGTGAAGACAAACTTTTAGCTACAATCTTTGTAACAGGTGAAGTCGAAACCGCTGAATTAGAAATAGAACAAAATAACGCTGGCAACCAAACTATAAGTACTTCTTCGGACTACATTCCACCGGAAATATCGGCTAAATATGGCGATCAGCTTTTAACCTCATCGGATTTAACAATAACGGCTAATTACAAAATGGTATCTGGCAAAGATCCTTTACCAAATTTAGCTACTGGCGATATCGAGGCTTTCAAATCTTATTTAGCAACGAATGGCGCTGGTATTTATTCTATCCAATACAATGTGGCTTACTTAAACCAAACTGTTAAAACTCCAACCTATTTTGTAATTTACGAACAAGAGCAATTAGAAATTAGACCATTATCTACTAAATATTATGAAATAAAAACAGGTAATTTTAACCTACCTAACGTTACAACTAAACAAGAAGTGATTGATCTTAGTATAACTTATAGTATAACAAACGCTTCGACAGAAATACAAACGGGTACTTTAACATATAATTCAACTTATAATTTTACTACCGCAGGAACTTATTTGATTCACTTTACAGCTTCTGCACCTAATTGGCAGGATAGCGAGCCGGTGACTATGATGGTCGAAGTAAAAGAAAACACAAGCTCTGGAATGCCAACTTTAACTCTTGATAATATGGAACCAATATTTATTAATTATGGTGCCTCTCAGGCCGAAATCGATGCTAAAATGCCAAACGTTACAGCTTTAGGTTCAGATGGAATAACACCCATAGATTATACTTTAACAATTAAGGAGACCGGTATAGTATATTCTCAAGCACGTGCAGCAAGCGTGAATGGTGCAATTGATTCGAGTAGCCCAGGAATATATACTTTATTGTATACTGCAGTGGACGGCGACAAACATGCTGTTCCAGTTATCACAACAATGACAGTTTTGAAACCAGAAAAGCCAGTTTTCGACGACTTTACGGGCGAAGTAAAACCGGCCATAGTAGGTAAATCTTATTCGGTACCAATTGTCACGGCTGGTGACGCAGAGGTAACTTACTCAATAAATAATAGTCCGTATGTAAATGTGTCCGAACCTTATACTTTTAGCGAACCAGGTAGATATATTTTAACTTATAGGGCTATCAAAACTGTTGACGCAGACGATTATATCTCAACTCTGCAATTAGCTGTAGACGTTTATCCAAATGAAGCTCCGAGAATTTCAGTTTCTCATGGTGGCGCTTTATATCGTGGCGATTTTGAACTTTTCCCAGTTTATGGTGTAGCCTCTGACACTTACGTTACAGCTTTAGACGCTTCGGCTAAATCTGGCGATAGAGAGATAGAAGTGACTCAGGAAATTTATAAAATCAAAGATGTATTCGGTAACATTATTACTCCTGAACTAATTTCTGACATTACTGCTATTTTAGATACTCCGGCCACTTACGAAGTTATTTGGTCTGCCATAGATCCACTTACAAAATTAGAACATTCATTAACTGCTACTATTTCTGTAATCGATAATTCGTTGCCAGAGTTTGTGTATGATGGTCAATTAGTATACTTTTTAACTAATCAAGAGCATACTATTTCCAATATCTCAACAGATGATGGCCAAGAAATTACGCCTAGAATAGAGTTGGCAGATGGATCCACTTTGCCAAAAGATACCAAAGTTCTAGACAAAACCGGTACTTATAAATTAATTTATACTGCTTGGAATGCGTCCGGTACTCAGTCAGTCGAATTAATCATTACTATAATTATTGAAAATACGACCGAAGCGCCTTATGTAACAGTAACACAAGGAAGCAATATTTATACAGAAAACGCTGAAATAACTATTATAGCAGGTACTACTATCGAAGAGTTTTCGGGCCAAGTAAGTGACGGATCGAATGTTGTTCGAACTTTAAATGGTGAATCAAATTCTGTTCTAGGAAATTTGGCTATTGGAACTCATAAATTAAAATTTGCTTCAGTAAATGACAATAGTATATTTGTAGAAATCACAATTAATGTTGTAGCCAATACTTTACCAGAATTTTCTGTATTGGCTGATGGTACACAAATAGAAACGGAGCATACCTATAATCGTAAAGTAGGCGAGGCACTACCTTTCTTCCTTGTATCCGCTACCGACAATGGCTTGGACGTTGCCTACAAGGATATTAAATGCACAATTTCTAAAGACAGTTCATCTACCGAGCTATCTTTAGATTCTATCACCAGCCAAGCCGGCGAGTATAAGATAGAATATACTGTAATTGACTCTACGGATTCAAGTCAAAATTCTAAGTTCGTAATCAATGTTTCTGTCACAGAACCGGACATGATTACGATCGAAGTCATAGATGGCGACGGTAAATCCTACACAAATGGCTCTTCTATATCATGGATAAACGGCGCATCCATACCAACGTTAACAGGAACGGCTAGCGATAGTTCGGATATTATCAGAACTCTTGACAACGAACTAAATACTGATTTAGAAAATTTGGCCGTAGGACACTATATCTTAAAATTTGCTTTAAAATCTAATCCGGATATATTTATTTCTATTAATATAGAAGTAGAAGAAAATATTTTGCCGATTATAACAGCTACAGCAAACGGAGAAAAGATCAATTCTGGATACACACTAAACTTAAGGGTTGGCGATACACTACCAACCCTCAAGTTTTCCGCAACCGATAACGGACAGCCAGCAACCGCCGAAAATATCACCTTATCGTATTCTTATGCCGATTCTAGCATTACAGATGAGGTAACACCGGATAATATTACAGACAATGTCGGTGAATACCAAATCAGATACAACGTAAAAGATTCCACCACTCCTTCTGAAATATCAAAATTCGTTATCAACGTTTATGTTACAGAGTCAGATACAGTACCTGGGCCGACTTTTGCAAATAACCAGACAACTCTGTCAACTACAAGAAGCTTGATGAACGATACTCTAACTTTTCCAACGGAGGATGAATTAAAATTACTTTTAGAAGATTCAGCAGAAGGTAACATTATAATAGAAGGATTAACTAGTAAACTGAAAATTTCTACTGAAACAAAGTTTAATAGCGGAAAAGCAAATGTTTTAACTCAAACTTTTACTGCGAAAAATGAAGCTACCAATGTGAGCAATGCATTAACAAATATCGTTGTGGGCGCTGTAAATAGGGCCGAACCAACTTTGACCGTGTTTAATTTAAATGCTTCAAGTATAAATCCGCAACGACCAAATTTTGGAAGTTATCCTTATGTAGCCACCGATATTATAGATGGAGACATTACTAATAACGTGGTCCTAAGTATAATTGATCCGCTTGGATCCACACAAGCTACGACCGTAGAAGAATACAAAGCCTTTAAAACTTCACAATATGGAGCATATCAATTTAACTATTCTATAACAGATAGCGAAAGTTATACGACAGAGTTGATGATTGTAAATCTTACTATGCCTACAAAATCCGAATTAGAAACTTCTACAGTATCGTTAACTGTGGGTGGAAAATCAATTATATTCGATGGTAATAAGGTAGTAAAAGGAACTTCCACAGCATATGTAGGTACGCCATATAAGCCAGAAATTATTTATACCGAAGGTTCAACTTTAAGAAATGTTATACTGAAACACACCAAAAATATTATTAACAGAGATGATTTTGAAGTTATAAGTCTCGATGCATCCTTAGATAATATAGCCGAGATAACCAATGCAGAAGGAATATATTCTATTATATATACGGCTAGTTCTGATCCAACTTTTCTGGATGCGACCAAATTTGATCTTTATTATGAGACCGTGACAGTAGAGGCCACAGCTAATAAACCGATAATTACGGTTACAGAAGGAACGAATAATTATACGGAAAATCAGACTTTGTCATTTATCCATGGTCAAACCTTTCCATCATTTACTGCGGAAAGTTCTGATACAGTAGCTGAAATAATCACAACCTTAAATGGTAATACGGTAGAAAATCTGGATGGTCTATCTAGCTTACCGGTTGGATCCCATTCTTTGCGATTCGCTCAAAAAGGCGCCGAAAGTGTCTTTGTTGAACTGACTTTGAATATTGTTGAAAATACTAAACCTGTAATTAGCGTGACTTTAAATGGTAGTCTTTTAAATCAGGATCAACGCATACAATTACAATCTGGCTCAGTACTTCCCACAGTCGTTAAAACAGTAACTGATAACGGAGTAAATATTGAAAGTACAAATATCGTCGAAAAAATTACGAATGCTACAGATAATTCACCGGTGGATAAAACATTAGCAGAAATTATAAACTTACCTGGCCAATACAAGATAGAATATTCTATCGCCGATTCCACGGCTCCAAGTAATGAATCGCTAAAAGGTAAATTTAGTTTTATCTTAGAAATAACGGAAGAAAATGTAGCACCGATAATTAGCGTGAGGGTAGATGGTGAAACCATAGCTCAAGACCAAAGCATAACTCGAGAATTTGGATCAGCCGTTCCAGTGATTGTAAAGACCGTAAGCGATAATGGAGTGGATATTGACAATCCGACTATCACCGAAAAAATTCTGAATGCTAACGACAACGATTCTGTAGTGAATAACACATTAGCAGAAATCATGCGTTTACCTGGTCGATACAAGATAGAATATTCTGTTCCAGATTCTACAG
>LNZM01000046.1 GCA_002007295.1 Candidatus Epulonipiscioides saccharophilum
TACAGTTATAGATGGTAATGTAGGCTTTGTAAATATTATGGCTAATCAGTTAAAAAGATTAGAAAAAGAATTGGAGAAGTCATCAATTAAACATCCATTCTTTTTAAAGCAAATAACAGATTTAGTCACGTTGTTCCTAAATCCGTTATCACGAATAATGAGATTAAGCACTTTGTACTTTCTCTCATTATCTTGAATAAAATGGCTAAAGAATCATCTATACCAGTATCTGCGTCAATTAAAATTTTTTTATATTATTTTCCTTACATAAAGTTTAATAAAATCAGTATATATTCTGATTTTAAAAAGTCAATATATTTTGTACTATTTTTTGTTTTAAAAAGATGTATAATATATAAATATAGAAAATGAAGTCAATTAAAATATTAAATTAAAAATCAGTTTAGGTTTATTTTTAAAAGTCAATACTATTATTTGAATATTTTATCTATGTAAAATTAGGAGGAATTTAGATGAAGAATTTACAAAAGCAAAGAGAAGAGCTATTAAGTAAGATTTCGGAAATGGAACAACAGTTTAAAGGGGAAGAAAAAATATTGGAAGCAATTAAAAATCAAAGGTGGTTTTTCTTTAGAAATAAGCCTAAAGTTTTAATGGATAAAACTACAGGGCTGTTATGGGCAAATTTATATTATTTTCCATATTGTAAACCTAATAATAAGGCCTATGCTTTTAATAAAGTGGTAGATGTAATAAATAAGTATAATTTTAATGATATACGAGGATTTAGAGTTCCTACACCACCTGAATTATGGGAGATGATTGAGGATAAAACTTTTCCTTTTAAATCAGGAGACAAGTGGAGGATAAGGAATAGCGGGTTTTGGAATGTTAATAATAATGGTTCAATCTGTGGCAAATGTTTAAACTATGAAGGAGCATGGGCGGCTATATCCAACACTGGTTCATTTATTTTACCATGCTCATCTATTTTAGTGGATAACACAGATTATGTTAAAAATATAAATGCTAGTAATAAGGTTTACAACGAAAAAGAAAGGTTACAATTTACATTAGACTTATTTGTGCAAAACGACTTAGAACCTATATTTAAAAATGATGAAATAACTCAGTTATATAGAACTTTATATATAGAAAAGCTAAAGTTACTTGAACAATTGAGCGAAATAGAAAAACAAATACAAGAAAGTCAGCAAGTAAATTTATTGTCTGCGGATTTTGACTACAAAAATTTATTATCAAAGTATGATGCAACTGAAATTGATAATTCTATAATTCAATATTATGAAAATGTTCAAAAATGGGTAACTGAATTAGTCGAACAATTAGAAAATTATGAAACTGAAAAATCAGATATAGTGAACAATTTTAAAGACATAGAAAACAAACTGTCCACTAAGTATGTTAATAATAAAAATTTAACAGAGGACGAAAATATCTTATTAGCTAATAGGCAAGTTTATTTTAAAAACAATTTATCATTAAATTTAGTGGCAACCAAAAATAAACTTTTAGCCGTAAAAACTCAAGCAGACAATTTGGAAAATCGCATTGATGAAATTAATAATGAGACAAGTTCAATACAAGATTTGGCGTTGTTGGAAGAAGAAAAAAGAGCAGGCTTTAATTTAATTGCTGAAAATACAGCCAAAATATTAAAAACTGCTTTATTAAAAATAGAATTTTTTGAAGCTAATACAGAATTTATTAATAATATGGTAATCGTTTGGGAAAAGTGGTCAAGTGATTACAATGTGTTTAAAACAGCTCATAAAAGTAGCTTAAAAAATATGTGTGATAGCGATGGAATAGAAGATGTATGGGAAAAATGGTATAGCGATTGGCAAAAGCTAAGATTTATTATTGAAGGAAAGATACAGCCTTTAGTTGAACAAGGATTAAAAGGGAATTTAATGCCTAAAAATGTAGAAGACATGATAGGTGTATTAGAAAATTACAAAAAATCGGTCGATAAGTTTTATTTGGAAGAAAGAGTAGGCATTTATCAAAAATTTGTATTCCAAAGTGGTGGAGATTTGCAAGATAAACTGGAAACAGAAAGTAGTATATATAAGCTTACAGCACAATTTCAAGCAGATTTACAAAATATAATTTTTAGTTGCACAAAATCTGAACATAGAGTTTTTATTTTAAAGTGGGCTGATAATTTATTTGATATACAAATAGATGAAGTATTAAATTTTATAGCAGATGATGATACTATTGCAAAAGAAATTTTAAAAGAATTTAGCAACTTAAAACAGAAAAATTATGAATTATATTTGGCAGATGCAGAAACATATAGCAAGCAAAAACTTGCAAGAGAAAAACAATATAATTCTTTAATTTTCAAAATGCGTAAGGATTTGTCTACAAAATGATAAAGACATGGACAATATCTAATAATGAACTAATTACAAATATTGTAGCCAATCCAACTATAAATACTATAGTTCCATCAGAAATATGGAGTGAGGTTGCCCCCAAAAAGGGCGACCACATTAGGGTAAAAAGAGGCGTATATTCTCATCATGGGGTATATGTATCAGATGATGAAGTTATTCATTTTGCAGGCGTAGACGATGATAATGTATTAGATTGGGCAAATAATGAGGTAATTAAAACTGATTTAAAACAATTTTTGCGTGGCGGAATATTGGAAGTAAAAGAATATACAGATGAAGAATTAGACGATTTATATCCTGTTGAGCAAATTGTAGCTTATGCTAGGACTTGCTTGGGTGATAAGGAATATAATTTAGCGTTTAACAATTGTGAACATTTTGCAAATATGTGTACATTGGGAAGATTTAGAAGTAGACAAATTGAAAAAGTATTAATGGGACAAATGCCATTAGAGGAGGTAAATAAAATGGGGTTTTTTGGAAATATCGGTAGGGCGATTGGAAATTGGCTTGACGGTGGCGGTTCAGGTGGCGGAAGTCGTTCAACTACAACTTATGAGCCAGACAAAGTGAAATTTGCAGAAATAGAAAGAGATACAAAAATACAGTTAGCTCATATGGAAAATGAACGTATTGAAATTATGAAAAACGCAAGACTTGATATATTAGAATTTGAAACACAAAGTGCAATAGCAATAGAGCAAGCAAAAGCTCAAGGGTTGCACAATATGGCACAAATAATTGTTGAATTGCAAGATAAACTTAATGAAGTGGCCCAAAAGAGATTAATGATTATTGAACAAGGTTCTTTACAAATTATAAAAGAAATAGAAAATTTTTATAGTGAACTTAATAATAAAATTCAAAATGATGATGATGAATATAATACAACTAAACTACCACAGTTGTTAAATATTTTAGGCCAATACCAAGAGGACTCGCCACAGCATAAGTTATATTATAAGCGTATTGAAGAGGACATGATGATGCAAATGCAATATCATACAATGCAGTTAAATAATGTTGCCACTAGGCAAACCCAAGTAATGGACGGCTTTATAAAAGGTAAAGATAAAATCATTGAACAAACTGGAAATATCACAAATAATTTACTAGAAAATATTTCAAAGAAAGTAAATGAATTGGAAAATAACACTAATAATATGAAAGCTTTAGAAAATACGGAAATGCTTACAGCTAAACCTTTGCAATTGTCAGATGCTAAATAATTTTCTTTTAAAAGTGCAGAGTTTATAATTTTATTATTTTTGATAACCTGCAACGATAATACTAAAAGAAATGGGTAAACATGGATTACAGGCTCTAGTATTCAACAAATTAATCCAGATGAATGGGTAATTTTCATAAAACATACCAAAAATTCTTTGGAAATAACTACAGGTAGATATATTAACAGTATAAATTCAAAAATTCAATTTCCAGATAGAAGTCCCAGACCGCAAGTATCTTTCAAAGAATTATTAAATTGGAATATAAATCATAGACAAGTTAAAGATAATATGTTTATTATTAAGCAAGATAATAATATAGATGAAAAATTAGTCTTATTAAATGATTGGCAAAATGTTTTATATCAAAGATGGATGGAAATGTTACTTCACTCAGATAACATAAAAGAGAATGAACCCTGGTTTAATAATACTTTACGAAAATTTATGTGTCAATTCCTTGAGGAATACAACAATTTAACTGAAAATAATAAAAGTAAATTATATCAAACGATATTATCTCAAATACAAAACTAAAACAGATAAATTATACTTTTTTACGAATTTAAAATCCCATGCTTGCAGGCATGGGTATTGTTAATTATATAGTGAATGATATAATGCCCTAGCAATGTGCCAACCTAAAATGGGAGGTACAGCGTTTCCTATTTGTTTATAAGCAGTTGAAGCGGCACAGGGAAAAATAAATTCATCTGGAAATGATTGCAACCTAGCACATTCTCTAACACTTAATCGTCTCCAATTTTCCATATTATCTTCTTCATTTTGGGTTAAACTTCTATAGTGAGCTTCAATATTTCCATGATGTTCTGCTCTAATAGTAAATGAAGGCTTATCCCTAGGTATTTTACAATTTCCTTGTGTCTTTTTGTTTAAGTAAAATTTAGCTTTGGAATAATCCTTATAAGTATGATTAGCTATTATATTTGTTCCTAATTTGTCCCATAAATCATCTATTGCATCCTCCGAAGTCACATATGGATTATTTTGCGTTCCATGAGTTTGACAAGGAAACTTCATAGTTTTATTCAAATCTTTTCTAATCCCTACAATTATTATACGTATTCTATTTTGTGGAACCCCATAGTTAGCAGAGTTTAAAACATTATATTTTGTAATGTAACCACTTTTTTCAAAATCTTTTATAATGATATGTAGTGCTGAAATAGTTTCTCCAGTTTTGCATTTTCTGATGCCATCCACATTTTCAGCAACAAATGCCTTGGGCCTAATATACTGAATAATTTTTTTCATTTCTAAATATAGTTGCCCTCTTTCTGCTGACAATCCTTCTCTTTTACCTGATAAACTAAAATCTTGACAAGGAAACCCTCCCAAAATTATATCAGCTTCAGGTAGCATTTTATAGTCAAGAATTCTTATGTCTTCACAAATTGGTTTATGATTTAAATTCAGTTGATAAGTTTCACAAGCTCTATTATTTAACTCATTGGCAAAAACAAGCCGATAAGGATTTGCTTCGTAGTAACTTCCCAAACTTTTAAAGTCTCCTCTAAAACCCAAATCCATTCCTCCACAACCACTAAATAAAGATATAATGTCTAGACATTTCCTAAAATTTAGTTCTGTAGTATCGATTGAATTATTTTCATATTCTGATATTTTTAATTTCATTGGCTTATCCTTTTTTACACCACTTTACAAGTGATTAATTAAATATTAGTATTTACAAAAAGTCAGCACTTAAAACATAAAAAAGTATAGAAATCCTTATTTTGCTTTAACAAATATTATGTCTTAGCATCCAAAAAAATTTGTTGTAGCTGAGTAGCGTGACTAGTCTATTAATATATTTATCAGCATATATTATATTATGCAAAAATTATGTACAACCTAAAAATATATACTACATAATATCATAAATTTACGTATTGATAAAACTCTAATTTAAAGAAGGAGGAAAATTAAATGAGTACAGTACCATTTTGGGTATATATAATGTCTTCTAAAATAATAAAAAAATTAGGTAAAGAAGGATTAACAATAGTATTGGGTTTAATTAGTATAGGAACTATCAAAAATATAGCGGACTTAACAAAATATTTAAATGGAAAGAGGTAAATAATGATTCCACCATGGGTATGTAAATATGCAACGATAATAATAAAAGAAATAGGTAAATAATGATTCCACCATGGGTATGTAAATATGCAACGATAATAATAAAAGAAATAGGTAAATATGGATTACAACTAGTGATCGGTTTAATTGCTGATGGAACTATTAGAAATCCAAAAGATTTAAAAAAATATTTAAAAACAAGACGTACTTAGTATAAAAAGAGATTTAGGAATAAAAAGCTCCTAGATCTCTTTTTATACTAGAGTTGTTGTAAAGTTGAAATCACTGAAACCTTGGAAATATCCATGATTTCAGCAGGAAATATTATAAAATATTTTCTGCTCATTTATTAGAAATCCTTTCAATATTTTATATATTCATTATATCTAAGTACATAAATTAAATACTAGTATATGTCCCTAGATTTTTTCCAACATACTTTATTCTATAATTTTTAAACATAGTTTTAGTATGATTTTCTTAGTGTTTACATAGCTTTTAAAATAAAAATATAAAAATATATAAAAAAGGGTTGACTTATTTTACAAACTAATGTAATATTATACAAGTCACAGGGAACAAATAACAAAACATTCCAAGTGATAGATTTGCACATTGAAAAACAAATACTATAACAAGATTGAAATACAACTTAAATTTAGTAAGTGAACATTAGAGATAAGTGTAATTAAAATCTACAATGAACCAATAAAACCAAGAATAACACAACGACTTAAATATAGGTCAAGCTACAAAGAGCGTAGAGTGAATGCCTTGGCATCAAGAGCCGATGAAGGACGTGGTAAGCTGCGAAAAGCTTTGGTAAGCCGCAAACGGGCGTTACAACCAGAGATATCCGAATGGGGAAACCCAGTCAAGTAAACCTTGGCTATTATATACTCAATAAATAGGTATATAAGGGGAACGTAGGGAACTGAAACATCTAAGTACCTATAGGAGTAGAAAGAAAAATCGATTTCCTAAGTAGTGGCGAGCGAAAGGGAAACAGGCCAAACCAGGTTATTTATAATCTGGGGTTGAGGACTGCGATGTGGCAAGATTAAGGATAACAGAATTGTTTGGGAAAGCAAACCGAAGAAGGTGAAAGTCCTGTAAGTGAAATCCAAGAGAAGCCTAGCAGTATCCAGAGTACCACGAGACACGAGAAACCTTGTGGGAAGCAGGAGGGACCACCCTCCAAGCCTAAATACTACTTGATGACCGATAGAGGATAGTACTGTGAAGGAAAGGTGAAAAGAACCCCGGGAGGGGAGTGAAAGAGAACCTGAAACTCTATGTTTACAAGCAGTGGAAGTACGATTTAACGTACGACTACGTACTTATTGTAGAACGGTCCGGCGAGTTATTTGTAGTGGCAAGGTTAAATACAAGAATGTATGGAGCCGAAGGGAAACCAAGTCTGAATAGGGCGAACAGTCACTGCAAATAGACCCGAAACTGGGTGACCTATCCATGTGCAGGTTGAAGTTACCGTAAAAGGTAATGGAGGACCGAACTCACGTATGTTGAAAAATGCGGAGATGACGTGTGGATAGCGGAGAAATTCCAATCGAACCCAGAGATAGCTGGTTCTCCTCGAAATAGCTTTAGGGCTAGCGTTTATTTAGTCTAATGGAGGTAAAGCACTGAATTTCCTAGGGGGGCGAGAGCCTTACCAAAGAATATCAAACTAAGAATGCCATAAAGATAGAATAAGCAGTCAGACTATGTGTGATAAGATTCATAGTCAAAAGGGAAAGAGCCCAGACCAACAGCTAAGGTCCCAAAGTGTATGTTAAGTGGAAAAGGATGTGAGAGTTCAGAGACAACTAGGATGTTGGCTTAGAAGCAGCCATTCATTAAAAGAGTGCGTAATAGCTCACTAGTCGAGAGGTCTTGCGCCGAAAATGTCCGGGGCTAAAACATACCACCGAAGCTATGGAATTAGCGAATGCTAATTGGTAGAGGAGCGTCGTAAAAATGATGAAGCCATATCGAAAGAAGTGGTGGAGAGTTTACGAGTGAGAATGCCGGAATGAGTAGCGAGATATAAGTGAGAATCTTATAGGCCGAATATCTAAGGTTTCCAGGGTAAAGCTGATCTGCCCTGGGTAAGTCGGGACCTAAGGCGAGGACGAAAGTCGTAGTCGATGGACAACTGGTAGAAATTCCAGTACTACCTATAATGAGAAATGTAGGGACACAGGAAGAAGAGGGAAGCACGGAATGGAAAACCCGTGTGAAAATGCAAAGGTGCATCCTTGAGGAAAAACCCAAGGACGAGACTGAAGTATGATAGGACCGAATAAAAGTAGGGAAGTCCCATAATCTAAACTGTCAAGAAAAGCTACTATTTAATTATAGGTACCCGTACCGTAAACCGACACAGGTGGATGAGGAGAGAATCCTAAGGCCGACGGGAGAAGTGTTGTTAAGGAACTCGGCAAAATGACCCCGTAACTTCGGGAGAAGGGGTGCCAAGGGAAACCTTGGTCGCAGAGAAAAGGCCCAAGCAACTGTTTAACAAAAACACAGGTTTCTGCTAAATCGAAAGATGAAGTATAGGAGCTGACGCCTGCCCGGTGCTGGAAGGTTAAGGGGAGAGGTTAGGAAACGAAGCTTTGAACTTAAGCCCCAGTAAACGGCGGCCGTAACTATAACGGTCCTAAGGTAGCGAAATTCCTTGTCAGGTAAGTTCTGACCCGCACGAAAGGCGTAATGATTTGGGTACTGTCTCGACA
>LNZM01000047.1 GCA_002007295.1 Candidatus Epulonipiscioides saccharophilum
TCTAATATACTATACTAATTTACTCCCTCCGTCACTTCGTGACACCTCCCTCGAAGATGGAGGCTAAATTAATTTTTAATGTAGAAATTAAAAAGAATCTAACCTTTCAGTCAGCTCTAATATACTACACTAATATAAACTGAAAGTTAATTTTTAATGTAGAAATTAAAAAGAATCTAACCTCTCAGTCAGCTTCGCCGAAAGATTCTTAAGTTCCCGGCTATGCTCCCTTTCTCAGTCACTTTGTGACGCTAAGTTCAAAACATAAAGGAGACCTTAACTAATGTTTAAAATCATGATCGTAGAAGACGACAAAAGTTCTAGAAGATTTATGGAAATCGCAATTACCTCGGCCGGCTACAAAGTTATTCTTGCTAAAGATGGCCTCGAAGCTTTAAACTTAATGGACACCGAATTTATTGATCTCATTATTTTAGATATCATGATGCCCAACATGAACGGTTACGAATTTACCGAAACCCTTCGAAAATGTAATATTAATATTCCTATCTTAATGGTTACCGCTAAACATTTACCAGAAGAAAAATGTAAAGGCTTTCTTGTCGGTACCGATGACTACATGGTTAAACCTATCAATACCGAAGAAATGCTACTCCGTATAAAAGCCCTTTTACGCCGCTATAAAATTACTTCCGAACGAAAATTAAAAGTAGGTAATTTCACTCTTCGTTATGATACTCTATCCGTTCAATATAAACAAGAATCAGAAACTATTTTGCCTCAAAAAGAATTTTTACTTCTATATAAATTGTTATCCTCTCCTGATAAAATTTTCACTCGTCTCCAATTAATGGACGAAATTTGGGGCATGGAAACCGATTCCATCGACACTACCGTCAATGTTCATATAAATCGCTTGCGCAAAAGATTTGCTCCCTACAATGATTTCGAAATTGTTTCTATAAGAGGTATCGGATATAGAGGAGTGATCACCGCTGAAAAAGTTTAATCCTAATTTTATTAGACAGATTCTAATTTTTGCGAGGCTATAAAGGAGTGATCACTACTGAAAAAGTTTAATCCTAATTTTGTTAGATAGATTCTTATTTTTAATAAAGGAGTGATCACTACTGAAAAAGTTTAATCCTAATTTTGTTAGATAGATTCTTATTTTTAATAAAGGAGTGATCTCTATTGAAAAAGGCTAATCCTAATTTCTTGAAACAGATTTTAATTTTTACAAGCATAACTTTTGCTATATTTTTTCTGGCCCATTTAACCCACCCCGTCGTCGGTCTCTTTCTAAGAAAATTAGGCATAATAAGACATCGCCCCGCATGGTCTTATCCCTTAATCACTTTTGCTGCTTTTAGTATCATAATCGGTTTTTTTATAGCCCTCTTTGTTTCTATTAGCATTGTCCGTCCTATTAAAGAACTGATTAATAGCATCAATAAAGTGGCTACTGGTGACTTCCAATCTAAAATCGATATTTCTAGCAAGATTAGCTATATCCAAAAAGCTATCTCTAGCTTCAATATTATGCTAGATGAACTTAATAGTAACGAAGTCCTAAAAGTTGATTTCATCAATAACTTTTCCCACGAATTTAAAACTCCTATCAATTCTATCCAAGGCTTTGCTAAACATCTAAAGGATTCCAATATTTCCGAAAAAAATCAGCAAGAATATATTGACATTATCATTTATGAATCTCAACGCCTAAGTACCCTAGCTAATAACGTGCTGAACTTATCCAAAATAGAAAATACCGTTATTTTAAATAACAAATCCAAGTTCAATCTCTCAGAGCAAATCCGTGAGGTCGTTATTATGCTATACGAAAAATGTTCGGCCAAAAATGTCGATATCAACTTCGATGCGCCCGAATTATACATTGTAGCTCAGAAAGAACTGTTAAAGCAAGTTTGGATCAATTTGCTAGATAACGCCCTAAAGTTTTGCTACGAAAATACCGAAATCAATATTACCGTTAAAGATAAAAATACTAAAATATATGTAAGTATCTCCAACTATGCTGACCCCTTATCAGAGGCCGATCGCCTTCATATCTTCGATAGATTCTATCAAATCAATAACGCTCAAGCAACAACCGGAAATGGTCTAGGCTTAACAATTGCTAAAAAAATAATAGATCTGCACCATGGTAACATATATCTTTCTAGTGTTAACAAAATTACTTTCGAGATTATATTACCCTTAGCTCAATAACCTTTTGCAACTTATTACATTAAATGTTATACTGGTTAAAATGAAATTTCAAAACAAGAGAGGTATTAACATATGAAATATAAGGTTGCTAGCTTATTTGCAGGAGTCGGTGGTATATGTTTAGGTTTTAAAAACGCAGGAGCAAATATTATTTGGGCTAATGAAATGGATAAGTGGGCCTGCGAAACATATAAACATAATTTTAATCATCCACTAATCGAATCCAAAATAGAAGATGTCGATCTTAATAGTATTCCTAACATTGATATTTTAACATCTGGCTTTCCTTGTACAAGCTTTAGTATTGCAGGATACAAAAAAGGATTTGAAGATGAAAAATCCGGTCATTTATTCATGGAAACTCTAAAAGTTATAAAAACCACCCAACCACAAGTAATCTTTTTGGAAAATGTAAAAAATTTACTTTCTCATGATAACGGCAACACCTTTACTGTTATCAAAGAAGCTCTGGCTGATGCAGGATATTTTTTTAAGTATAAAGTATTAAATTCCATGGAATATGGAAATGTCCCTCAAAATAGAGAACGAATATATATAATAGGATTTAAAGATAAAAAACACTGTGATATGTTTAAATTTCCTAGCCCTATTAGATTAACTAAAACTATTCATGATATCATCAATCCTACTATACAAAAAGATAGCAAGTTCTACTACGAGAACTCTAAATATTATCCCATGCTCAGTGCAGTTATGAAAAATAGAAACACAACATACCAATTGCGCCGTGTCTATGTTAGAGAAAATAAAAACAATGTTTCTCCTACTCTGACTGCTCACATGGGAACCGGTGGCCACAATGTACCATTAGTAATTGATAACTATGGATTCCGAAAACTTACTCCAAAAGAATGCTTCATGTTTCAAGGTTTTCCCGCAAATTATAAATTGCCCTCATCTATAGCTAATACTCATTTATACAAACAAGCCGGTAATTCAGTTACCGTACCAGTTGTTGAGCGTATAGCTAAAAATATTTTAGCTGTACTAAAAAAATCTTCCTTTAATTCTTCCTCTAATTCTAATATAATATATTTTCCCTTAAATCATAAACGACTATTATAAGTGTCTACGAAGCAACAGCTCTTAACCTCTCAATCAGATTCGCTGACAGCTCTACGGAGTAAACACTAGAGAAGGACCCCTCAGTCAGCTGCGCTGACAGGGGCTGTCGCAATTAAATTCCAAATGACAGAAAAACGATGTAAACTTGTAAAATTTATAATTTACTTGAAAGTAACAAAAACTTGAATGCACGCTTTCTCCCTCCGTCAGCTTACGCTGACACCTCCCTCCCGGAGGGAGGCACCACTTTCCCCGCAATTTTGCGACTAAGATTCTTAAGTTCCCGACTAAAGGTTGGACGCTCAGAAATGAATTTGTATGTCCTTTAATCACTTTAGAATCCCCCGCCTTTAGGCGTGGAGAGTGTCAAATGCTTTAGTACTAAATCATAAAATCCAGCTATTTCCGTTAAATCTTGTCCAAAGAAATCCACATTCTTACATACTTTTTCAACCAATGTTTCGATATCATCATCTTTATTATCGAAGAAAAATTGTAATACTGCTGGCTCATCCACAATTCTATATTCTTCACCATTTCGCTCTCCAATTAAAGCATTTCCTTCTAATTTACGCCCCCTATAAAATTTTATATAAAAAGCAAATGCTGCACACAAATGCTCCGGCAACTTACCAAACTTTTCCACATAATCTAATAACGTCGGCAGTATTCTAGCCTTTAACTTAGAGGTAGAATTAAGAGCAATATCTAATAATTTGTGATCAATATATGGATTATTAAATCTATCTTCCACTGAATGAGCAAATTCTATCAGCTCATCTTCGGGCAAACTTAACGTCGGAATAATTTCCTCAAAAATAGTCTTATTCATATAATCCCTAATCGGCTCATTCAACATGCAATCCCTAACTATATTAAATCCGGCTAGATAAGCACCCAAAACCATTGATGTGTGAGCACCATTTAGGATCCTAACTTTTCTCTCTTTATATGGTTTGCAATCTTTAGTTACGATTATCGGTAATCCGGCCTTTTCAAACGGCAATTCATCCTTTATAGAAGCTGGCCCTTCAATCACCCAAAAAGCAAACGTTTCCGATGTTACTAGCAAATGATCTTGATATCCTAAACTCTCGCATATCTCTTCCGCTTCTACTCTCGGATATCCGGTTACGATCCTATCTACTAGCGTAGAACAAAAAATATTAAAGTCCCTTAGCCATAAAGTAAATTCGTCGCCCAAATTCCATAGGTTAGCATACTGCTCTACGCAGGATAACAACTCTTGGCCATTATTATCAATCAACTCGCAAGACAGTATTATAAACCCTTTTCGGTTAACCAAAAATCTTTCATACATAAATCTTGTTAACTTAGCCGGAAATGAACTAGGCGGTATATCTTCGAATTTACACGATTCATCGTACACTATTCCGGCCTCTGTTGTGTTTGATATTATAAATCTGATATCCTCATTTCGGGCCACTTCTAGCATTGCAGCATAATCTTCATACGGATTTATACATCGACTTACACTAGAGATAACTCTCTTCTCATTTACCGTTTCTCCTTGCTCCATCCCTCTCATAAACAATGTATATAACCCTTCTTGGCTATTTATTATATCTCCTAATCCCATCTTAATCGGCTGGATTATTACTACCTTTGCGTTAAATTCCGCCTTCTCGTTCATTATATCAACAAAATAGTCCGCAAATGCTCTTAAAAAATTTCCCTCCCCAAATTGTACTATCTTCTCTTTTCCTTCTCTCAATAAATACTCGCTGTATCCTAGATCTTTTAATGCCGAATAACTTAATGTTTTCATCTTTTGTCCTCCTAATATCCTAATTTTTCAATGCTGAATGACTTAATTGCTTCAGCCTTCTATTATAATTGTTTTGGCCACCCTATTATTCATATATGGGAACTTAAGAAAATTAACTATATCACTTATAAATTTTGTATACAGATCATATAAGTAACTACAACTTGAAGTCACGCTTTCTCCCTCCGTCAGCTTACGCTGACACCTCCCCTGCAATATTGTGAAGCCAGCCGGAGAGGAGCAGGTTGCCCACACCCTTCAGTTAGTTTCGTCAGAAGGTGATTACGAAGTAACTACTCCAGAAGGACCCCTCAGTCAGCTTCGCTGACAGCTCCCCTGGAAGGGGAGCGGGACCACTTCCCCGCAATTTTGTGACAGCTCCAGGTTGCCCGCCCCTTAGTTAGTTTCACAAAAAAAATTCTTAAGTTCCCGGCTATGCTCCCGGATGGAGGCACCGCTGCCCCGCAATGTTGTGACAGCTTCTCTGGAAGGGGGACAGGTTGCCCGCACCCTTAGTTATCTTCGCCAAAAGATTTTTAAGTTCCTGCCTATGCCCTATTATATAATGCTGAATAACTCAATATCTTAATTGTTTTGGCCATCTATTATAAAGTAACACCTTGTTTAAATATGGCCATGTCTCGCATCCCTAAAATTTCTGACTTCACTTTTTTTCCACTCGCTACTTCTAATACGTAATCCATTAATTCTTCTGCTATATTAACGTCTTCTTTTAACATTTTTCCGCAGTCAAAATCTATCCACTTATTTTTCTTTTCTGCTAACATCGAATTAGAGGATATTTTTATAGTTGGAACAGGCGACGCAAACGGTGTCCCTCGACCTGTCGTAAACAAAACTATCTGCGCCCCCGAACTCGCCAGCGCTGTAGCTGCTACTAAATCATTGCCCGGCCCACTTAGCAAATTTAACCCTCGCTTTTTCACTTGCTCGCCATAGCTCAACACATCTACTACTTTACTTGTCCCGGATTTCTGCGTACACCCTAATGACTTATCCTCCAATGTTGATATACCACCAGCTTTATTCCCCGGCGATGGATTTTCATATACAACCTGATCATGCGCTATAAAATATTCTTTAAAATCATTTATCAACTTAACCGTCTTTTCGAATACATCTACGTTTTCACATCTGGCCATTAATAAGGTTTCAGCACCGAACATTTCGGGCACCTCTGTTAATATTGTTGTTCCTCCTTTGGCTATCAACAAATCCGAGAATGCTCCCAACGCTGGATTGGCTGTTATCCCAGATAATCCGTCTGATCCACCACACTTTAAGCCGATGATTAAGTCTTTCGTACTACATGCTTCTCGCTCAAATTTTTTGGCCCACTCCACCAATCCTCTTACTTGCTCTATAGAATATTCTATCTCGTCTTCTACTTCTTGACATACAACAAACTTAACTCTTTCTTTGTCATATTCTCCTATATATTTTTTCAACTCTTCTATATTGCAATTCTCACATCCCAATCCTATTACTAACACTGCTGCAGCATTCGGATGGTTAATTAAATCCGCTAAAATCTTTTTCGTGTTCTCCTGATCTTCTCCCATCTGTGAACATCCATATGGATGGGAATAGCTTACTATAGCATCGATATTCTTACACAAAAATTGTTGCGATCCTCTCGCTACCTCGCTCGCTATATTATTTATGCACCCTACTGTCGGGATTATAAAGATCTCGTTTCTTATCCCTACTTTTCCATTTGGCCGTCTATAGCCTTGAAACTCCCTCTCTTTTTTTCTCTCATTATCGTTTATTTCCGAATCTTCTTTTCTATCATTATCTTTTATTTCCGGATCGTACTCGTATTCCTTTATTTCTCCTAATGATGTTTTTATATTATGCGTGTGCACCCATTGGCCGGCCTTTATGTCTGCTGTAGCATATCCTATTTTGGCCCCATATTTTACTACTGCTTGTCCTTTTGCTATGGCTATAGCCGAAAACTTGTGCCCCGCTTTTATTTCTTCTCTTAGCTTTATATCCTCGATTTGTTCGTTAGATCTTAAATCCGTTAAGGCCACAATTACATTGTCTCGATCGTTGATTTTTATATACCTTTTCAATTTTTGCTCCTTTCTTTAACCTCACAGTCAATTTCGCTACCAGGCACTGTCGCAAATGCATAAAATTATAAGCGATAGGTTTTGTTTCAAATAAAAAGGTTTGCCATATTGTTGAAAACTAAATCACTCACAAGCGAAATTAACCAACTTAGATGAGCCACTACAACTTGGAGTCACGCTTTCTCCCCCCCTACCCCCCCTCCCGGAGGGGGGTCCCGCTACCCTGCAATTTTGTGACAGCTCTCTTAGTTCCACTTTAACATTTTTTATTTCATATTTCAAGATACAAAAAAGCTTGATGTCTAGAAAATATCTCCTAAACATCAAGCCTAATTTTTTTATTCAGCTTCTAATATAATTTTTTTCATCGCCTCAAATGCTTCGTTCTCGTCTTCGCCGTCCACACTCAATATAATTTCCGAATTTTGCTTTGCTGCAAGACCCATTATAGAAATTACGTTCGTTGCTTTCGCTATTTTTCCATCTTTATTTAGAGTGATAGTACTCTTAAATGTCTTTGCTGCTTTCGCTAAATTTCCGGCTGGTCTTGCGTGAATACCTGCTTGTGCTAAAATTGTTAATTTTTCTTGTTTCATTATAAACGCCTCCTCTATTATTTTAACTGCTCATATTTTTGAGCTATCGCTTCTATGATATCCTCATTATCCAATTTTGTAACTTCTTCAATCATTGTCTTAACCCCTTTTTCTCGGATATCTTTACATAATTGCAAGCTCTGCGGGTCATCCTCGCTTACAAAATGCAACGCTACGGCCGCTCCAGTAATCAAATTATCTACTGGTAATCCATACGATAAAGCCGTTTGCATAGGTTTAATTATTCTATCCGCATTCGATAACTTTCTAAGTGGCTCACGTCCAACTCTTGTTACATCATCGTTTAAGTATGTATTCTTAAATCGTTTAATGATTTTTTCAATATAAGCCAAATGTTTTTCTTCTGCAAAATCATACTTTTTAATTAGTCCATTGCCACTCTCAATCATTGCTGATTTCACTACGGCATAGATTTCTGGATCATTTATACTTTGGTCAACTGTTTTGTGCCCTTTTAATGCTCCTAAATAAGCCGATATTGCATGACCCGTATTTAGTGTGAATAATTTCCTTTCCACGTAGGATATTAAATTATCTGCTAAATTCATTCCTACAATGTCTGGAATTTCGCCTTTAAATCCACTCTTTTCAACGTTCCATTCATAATAATCTTCCACTACTACATCAATTGGATTTTCACAATGCGCAGGTGGTACGATTCTGTCTACAGATGAATTAGGAAAACCTATATATTCGTCTGCGTATACCTTCTCCTCATCATTTAAATTTTGGTATATATGCTCTTTCAATAATGTACTTGCATTTAACGCATTTTCACACGCTATAATATTAAAATATTCTTTACTATTCGACTGTAATCTTGCTCGGATTCCTTTGGCTATGGTCGGCGCAACTATTTTTAATATATTTGGCCCAACCGCTGTTGTTAGAATAGAAGCTTTTTGTATTTCTTCAATAAATTCATCCTTATTTGAATATACAGCTCTGATATTTGTAACTTTTTCTTCTCTACATTCCGTATCCTTTACAAAAATAGTATATTCTTTATCTTCATTGATTTTATCTACTACTTTTGTCATTACGTCCGCAAAAACGACATGGTATCCTGACTGATGTAATAGTGAGCCTATAAATCCACGTCCTATGTTACCCGCACCTAATTGAATAGCTTCTTTCATAAATACAGTCCTTTCTTAGATCTAACAATTTAATTTCTAAGATATCGGGACACTTTTTATGTGCCCCTATCATTATTATAAATTTTATCCTATCAGTTCCGTAATTATAAATTTTCTGCTATAAGTTCCCATAATCATAAATTTTATCCTACAAGTTCCATAATCATAAATTTTATCCTACAAGTTCCATAATTATAAATTTTGTCCTATAAGTTCCATAATTTTATCTATGCTACTAGTAGTTTTTAATGTTTCCACTTGTTCTTCATCTTCAACTATGTCTGCAATTTGTGCTAAAATTTCTAAATGTTCATCTCCAGATGCTGCAATTCCGAATACTAAATACACTGTTTCATCTCCAAAAGAAACTCCATTAGGATATTGTAAGAATACAATTCCTGTTTCTTTCACTTCATGCTTAGTAGATATTGTGCCATGTGGAATCGCTACTCCAAAACCAATGCATGTTGTCGCCGTTTCTTCTCTCTCTAGCATTCCAGCGATATAAGCCGAGTTAGCGTACCCTCGTTTTACTAACAGTTCTCCGGCCGCCATAATAACATCTTCTTTAGTGTCAGCTTCTAAGCCAAGAAGTATATTATCTTTTGCAAATACATTTGTGTTTGTTGCTATTTCGTTGGTTATAGCAATTTCTTCTACAGCCTTTATTTCTTCCGTATCAACTTGTTTTAAAGCGGATAATTTATTATACAAAGCATCCAAATTTGAGTCTGCTAAAAAATTGCCTATTGTAATAATCTCCGCATTGCTCGCTGATTTAACCGCTCTTTCTCTTAACACTTGTTGACATACAACTATATCAGCATCGGCAGGAACAGTGTCTACCGAAGTGTTGGTTACTATAATATCTAAATTTAAATCGGAGATTCTTTTTCTAAATTTAGTTGCTCCCATTGCACTAGATCCCATTCCTGCATCACAAGCAAACACTATTTTTCTTATGTCGTTAGCAGATTTACTTGTTAGTCCCTTTGACTCTGCTTTCATTTGAGCCATTTGTTCTTGAGCCTCTTCTAAACTCTTATCTCCGGCCATATGCACAAATATAGAAGAAATAGCAAATGAAATAACTGTTGCTAAAAGTACTCCGCCCATTACAATAAGAGTTTCTCCTTTTGGTGACACGGCCAAATATGCTATGATCGAGCCAGGGGCAGCCGGAGCTACAAGACCCGTGTTAAATGCGCCGTAATAGAATATCGTTGCTATCGATGCAATAATCGGCCCCAATATTGTTGCCGGATTCATCAACACATACGGAAAATAAATTTCATGAATACCGCCGAAGAAGTGAATAACCGATGCTCCTACGGCCGACCCTTTTGTAGTTTTATTTTTGGAAAATACCATGTATGCTAAAATTATTCCAAGACCTGGTCCTGGGTTTGATTCTAACATATACATTATTGACTTTCCTGTTTCAGCAACTTGCTCTGTCCCCAGCGGTGTTAATATACCATGATTTATTGCATTGTTTAAGAATAACACTTTGGCTGGCTCTATAAAAATTGCTACCAATGGTAAAATACCCTTTGTTATAAGGAAATCAACACCAACAGTTAATATGCCTAATAACATAGTCATAATCGGTCCTATAATGTAATAACCAATTATGGCCAATAACATACCTATAATTCCAACTGAAAAATTGTTAACCAACATTTCAAATCCAGCTTTAATTTTATCTTGTGTTTTATCATCAAATATTTTTATGCTAATACCAGCAATTGGGCCAATAACCATAGCTCCGATTAACATAGCTTGATCCGGTGCGCCCAATATAACACCAATCACTGCGATACTCGCTGTTACGGCCCCTTTGTCTCCGCCAAACATCTTACCAGCCGAATGAGCTATTAGTATCGGCAACAAATAATTTAGCATAGGGCCAACCAATGTCGCCAGCGATTCTACCGGAAACCATCCGGCCTCAATAAACAATGCTGTTATAAATCCCCAAGCAATAAACGCTCCCATGTTCGGCATTACCATAGCGCTTAGTGTTTTTCCAAATTTTTGAATGTATACTTTCATCAAACACCACCTATCCTTTCTTGGATCTGTTCTTTATACACTTCTATTAAATATTTTTCTAATATATTAGAAAGCTCAAATTTTGTTTTAACTCTTATTAACTTAGCCATTGTTCCTTCATCCGCAACCATTGAACTAAGCTGAGATGAAATTTTCATATGTATGCTACTTGCGTCTTCGGGCACTAATATTGCTATTGCTCCAAAAACTTCATAATTATTTTGATCTACAAATGATTTCGATAACTTTATCATACCTATTTTCGTATGTCTTACACTCTTTGTTTTGCTATGAAATAAATATATCTTATATTCTTTTATATACGTACTTATTATTTCTTCTCGACTAATTATACAGGCCGAAATGTCTGTGATAGCTTCTTTATTATTGTTACCTAATAGCGAAGCTATTTTGCCAATTAATTCATATTTAGATTGTATATTTGAACTTCTATATAAGAATATAGTATTTAAGATATTTAATATTTCGTTCCCAAAATCATTCATATATTTTATATCCTCAATCGATGTATGAGATATTGAGGTCGCCGTTTTATTCACTATACTTTCATTAGGCTGTACTTCATCCTTTGCTAGTTGCATAGATAAAGCTTGCAATTTATGTTTATCTTCTTTATTTAACATAGGGTCGACTTTAAGGGAAGGAAAATTTATAGATAACTTTACAGTAGAAATTATTAGCTGAATATTTTGTTCTAACAGTGCTTTCGTATCAATATTAAAAATTGATATTGTATTTATAACCTCAAAAATAGGAAAAACTTTATTTAGTCTACTAATTAATATTTTGGAAGTACTAATACATAAAGGGCATGCAACCATAATTCTTATTTTATACCTTTGCAATAATCTTTCTACTGATACTCCAAAATGTGCTACTATAAATGCTACTTCGGATTCTAAAACTTGATAAATCTCATATTTTTCTAAAATTATTAAGTAAGCTTTTTTAGTTGCACTAAATAATTGAGGATAATTATCTTTTAGAAAACCAACTTCATTATTAGAAATATTAATATTCATTTCTATACGAGGAATTGCTATTTTCATATGCTGCAATAAATCATTTTTAAGCATATTATCACAAATGAAATTTTGCTTTGTTTCCTTTGATACAAGTTCGATTAATTCCTTCACATCTTCATTTACTTGATTAAAAAATGTATTAAATGGTTGAGTATTTTCTAATATAGGAACGTCAAAAGCTACAAAATAACTCGCTAAGTGTATTATCTCTTGTTTGGATATATTTTTTATACCAAAACAATCTTCAATATAAACAATTATCTCTTTAGCGATTATAAATCCCGGACTAATATACTCATATCTAATATTATTTTTTAAATCCATAATGCAATGTCCCTGATCTATTCTGTTAATTGTAATTATCAAATAAAATAAAATCGAAATATATGCTCTATCCGAAAAACGAGCATAGTTATTCACTTTACTAAGAACTTTTTTTGCTATTTCAATATTTTTTAACGAAATAAATTCACAATCTATTTTATTTGCTAATTCATTGTTAGAACACATACTTAATTTTAATAACTCTTCGTTGCCATAAATTTCATACATTAAAGTAATAATAAGCTTTCTTATATCAAATTCATTTTTAGTTATAGAAATTCCTACAGAAGTTTTTTTATGTAAAGTGATATCATGAAGGTTTAAAAAAAACGCAATATCTTCTAAATCATCATTCAATTTTTTTGCCGAAATCCCCAACTTCGAACTAAAATAACTAGACTTTACAGGATAATTGCTACATATAAGTTCTTTAATAATAAAATATTTTCGTTCTAACTTAGTATATTCTTTCTTGGCCATTGAACTATCAATTAATTCTAATAGATCTACCTGACTTAAATTTTGATTATCATAATATATTCCTACACCAGCTTTTTTTACTAAAACTAAATCATTTTTTGTAAACCAATCTTCTATAATTGCAAGTTCTCGTAATACTGTCCGTGTACTAATTTTTAACTGCTCAGAAATGATCTGTATTTTACAAGGCAAATTGTTATCAAATTTCAAAATAATGTTAATAATCTCTTTTTGTCTTAAAGTTAACTTCATATCTTCCTCCTTGATTCTATTATATATCTTTTTTTTATTAATTACCACTCAATCTTATAGTTTTTTTGGCTACAACTATTAGTGACACTCAATTAAGTATATAGTAAACTTAGTTATAAATCAGCAAGTAAATTTATGCTATTTTATGAACAGTTAAATATTATATAAAACTTTTGTTAGTTATTGATATTTTGATAATAAATTTTGATTATGCACATTATAAATTTATACTCATATAATATAATAATGATAATCTATATTACAAAATATTTCAATTTACAAATTAGGAGGAGAATAATATGTGCGGTATTGTTGGTTATATTGGATTTAAAGAAGGACTACAAGTACAAGAAGTTATATTATCCGGACTTGAAAAATTAGAATACAGAGGTTATGACTCAGCCGGCATTTGTATTTACAATGATGGAATACAGATATTTAAAGATAAAGGCAGAGTTGCGCATCTTAGAACTTTAGTAGATAATTCACTTAACTCCAAACTCGGTATTGGACACACTCGGTGGGCGACGCATGGTATACCAAGTCAATCTAATTCCCATCCACATCAGTCTAAAACTGGACGATTTACAATCGTACATAATGGAGTTATTGAAAATGAAATGGAACTACGGGAAAAATATTTAGAGGATTATCCATTTATATCTGATACAGACACCGAAGTTATAGCCGCGCTTATAGAATACTTCGAAGAAAATGGAGAAGATGTGGAGCTTGCAATCCGACATGTTATGGGCATTATAAAAGGTTCTTATGCACTTGGAATTGTGGATTCTAGGACACCCGATGTATTTTATGCAGCCAAAAATAAATCACCTTTATTAGTAGGTCTTGGAGATGGCTTCAACATGATAGGATCAGATGCCATGTCAATAATAAAATACACCAATCAATTTATTGAACTACATGACGAAGAATTTATAGTACTCAAATCGGATAGCGTATCCATTTATTCGATATTAGGTGCAAAAATAGAAAGGACTCCATATACTGAAACTTTGGACGCATCCGACACTGAAAAAGGAATTTATCCATATTACATGCTAAAAGAAATCGACGAACAACCATATGCTATTCGTCGTATAGTAGCAAAATATTTTACTGATACCGATTATAATATTAATCCTAATATAGTAGAAGTTCTCTCTAATACAGACCGGATCTATATAGTAGCAGCCGGAACTAGCATGAATGCTGGATTTGTTGGCAAACAACTTTTTGAATCTATTGCTAAAATTCCAACTGAAGTGCATATAGCATCGGAATTTGTCTATAACACCCCATTAATTAGTAAAAAGCCATTATTTATTTTTCTTTCACAATCCGGAGAAACAGCAGATAGCCGTGCTGTGCTCGTAAAAATTAAAAAATTAGGTTATAAATCGCTTACTATTACAAATGTAAAAGGTTCTACTTTGTCACGTGAGGCCGATTATACTCTACTTTTACATGCCGGTGTTGAAATAGCCGTTGCCTCAACTAAAGCTTACACTTCTCAAATCGCCGTTATGGCCATCCTTGCAGCGAACGAAGCTAATATGGACGTATCCTTTTTAAAAACTCAACTCGCTTTAGTTGCCAACATTATTGAAACCATCACTGATAATAAATTGATTTATAAAGAATTAGCCGATAAATATCTTGTAAAACGCAATTGTTTTTATATTGGTAGGCATGTAGATTACTATGTAGCTATCGAAGCCGCTTTAAAACTTAAAGAAATTTCTTACATTCAAACCGAAGGTTTTGCTGCTGGTGAACTAAAACACGGTACCATCGCCCTAATTGAACAAGGTACCCCCGTAATTGCTATCATCTCTCAAGAAAATATTAACTTAAATACTCGCTCCAACATTAAAGAAGTTAAGTCCCGTGGAGCCAACGTAATTGTTATCTCTTTAAAATCCTTAAGTTCTGCTACCGATCAAGTGGTCATCGATGATGTTGATCCGATACTCGCCCCTTTAGTTACCATAGTACCAACTCAGCTATTGGCTTATTATGCTGCTCTCGGTAGAGGTCTCGATATTGATAAACCTCGAAATTTGGCCAAATCCGTTACAGTAGAATAACTAACCTCTCAGTCACTACGTGACAGCTCTCTAACCTCTCCGTCAGCTAAAGCTGACACCTCCCTCCTGGAGGGAGGTACCGTTGCCCCGCAATTTTGTGACTTCTTAAGTTCCCGGCTATGCCCCTGGAATGGGAGCAGGGGCAACTTTAGATATTGTTCCTACTTCGCTGGAAGGGGAGCCTTGGCTATTTCACCTTTTAATATACTCCTCATATTTTAACGGCTGTCCTAATCTCTTTTCTATTAATGCATCTATATATTCTATCAATCCCGCCTTCTTATACGAAATATATCTGTGCCAATATATATCTATATAGATGTTATCTCTATCACAAAATTTATATAATACTTCGTCCGATTTTTTAGATAATTCTAGTATCGTCTTATCCACATTTTTCGGCTTCAGTTCTTTTAGCTGTTCTTCCAAAAAACCTCTTAAAAATCTATACGGTACAATATTTTTTATATCATACATTTTAGCCCGTACTTCTTTATTATCTGTGGTTTCTAAAAATACTTTTAACTCACTTTTCTTTTGTATATTTGGTATTAACTCTCTTATCATATTTACTATAATCGGTAAATGATCTTGCTTCGGAAAAACAAATCTCGGATCAAATACATATGTCCAAGCTTCTATTATCATTACATGAATTATATCGTCTATTAAATATATATTTTTCATCTCGCTATGACAGATTATTATACTTTTAGCCCAAAATAGTTTATAAGATGTATTAATATTTTGTGTTAAAGCTTTTTGTAGCTTCACTATATCTATTATAAAAGTTTGTTTTTCATTTTGCATAGCTTTTCTCCTGAAAATATAACAATAGCTGCTAATTTTCATAGCAGCTTACTCTTACATTATATATTACAATACCTTTTTAAATATAGGCATTAATATTTTACATAACATGCTAACAATTATCGATGCTACAATCGCCTCGGGTATCCCGTTCATGCCTACTATACCCATGATAAATCCGAATAAAGCACTAACTTCCAATCCTAATACGGAAGCATATGGCTTGGCGAAAAAAATATATATAAAACTCATTACAAAAATTGTGTTCGTCATTGAGCCTACTATACCTGCTACAGCATATCTTAGCGAATCTTTCATCTTTAATTTGGAACAATATGCATATGCGTAGTAACTAAACACTCCTATTAATATCCTCGGTACTATTGCTATCACTAAACTATAAAAATTTCCCGATATCTCTCCTACACTTACAAATGGCGAAAATACAAACGACGTTACTATCGGCGTTGCTGTTGCTCTTATCACTGATAATATCCCAAAGGCTAGCCCCAATCCTCCACCTGCTATCGGACCTAGAAAAATAGCTCCTATTATTACCGGTATATGCGAGGTTGTGGCGTTCATAAATCCTAACGGTATAAATCCTAGCGGTGTATAAGACAATATTATTTCTATCGCTAACAGCACACTTAATAAAGTTAACTTCTTAGTGTCACTTTTTACATTCATTTCCATTTCCTCCTTAACTATCGCCCACTTACGGTGCAATGTTATTTTATTACTATTATTATAACTTTTTTTTAAGATTTGTAAAGTATTTTTCGATCTTTTTTTTGTCAAATTTTAGTTGTTAGCCTTATATATAACATGATATAATTAACCTATATCTTAATAAGGAGGATTTCTAGCATGAAGAAAAATTTTAATGTCATATTAGCTTTAATTCTTATATCCATATCTTCGAATATAGAAGCTACTCAAAATATGGCGCAAATCACTAAAGCTTATAAAGATGAATTAATTACTCCTCAGTCTTCTGTAGCTATTCATTCAACTATTCCAAAACGTACTTTGCTTTTTGAAAATGAAGACTTAATTTTAGTTGATGTTGAAAGTATTTGTTATCATATCCCTTTAGTCGACGCTATAACTAATCAAGTTTATCCACCCATCCAAGAATATATAGACGAAACCGTAGTTATACAATTTTTTGACCATGAAAATTTAAATCTATTAAACACCAAATATATAGATCTAGAATTACCTATATTTGGTGGCTTCTTTTCTACATCCGATTTTTACTTCGTTATTTCTGCTCGCCCCCAAGAACAAAATATCTCCATATCCAATGGTCTATATTCTCAATCTTGGCAAGAAAATGAATACCTAGAAGTAATCAGAATCGATAAGTATAACAAAAATTTTAAACTCTTAAACTCCGCCTCCATCATCGCCGATGAAGCAAACATTGTAGAGCCATTTAAATCCGGAAATGTAGCCATAGCTGTGCTAGACAACGAACTTCTAATTCACACCTCTCGGACAGTATTTAAGGACACAACAGGTGAAAATAAACAAGCTCAATTTACATTCGCCGTCGACATAAACTCTATGTTAGCTGAAGTACGCTTGGCCGGAAATAGTGACTGGAAACAACCTAACCATGTCAATCAATCCTTAAATCAGTTTGTAGAATTTGATGGATCCCAAGCTATCTTATTAGATCATGGGAATGCTTCCCCTCGTGAAATCATCCTCACTAAATACGATAAAGGTGACGCTTGGACCGACGAAACTATCACCGTATTTCAAATTCCTGGCCAAAAAAATTCTGCTTACACTGGCTTAACTATCGGTGGCTTCGAAATAGCTAGCAGTAGCTACTTAACCGCTATCAATAGTATAGACTACGATCCACGTTATCAGTTTACCGACCTAGGAATAACTGGCCTAGACAAAGAAGAAAGAAATATAATACTGTATATAACTAAAAAGGATTCCTACATAACTACACCTGTAAACTTAACTGCTTATGCTAATACCAACAAATTAGGCAGTACCCCTAAATTAGTCCCCATAACAAACAATAAATTTATGTTAATGTGGATGGAATTTGACGACTGCACATACGACAAAAATATTGATGGTGGAATAGAGATCTCGGCCAACAAAAGTAGTCTAAAATATGTATTAGTAAACGACTACGGATCACAATTAACCGATATCCAGACTTTTCCCGAAGGAAATTTATCTCAATTCGTTCAACCTATATATATAGATAATAAAGTAGTCTGGATAGCGGGGCAACATTATTACAGCATTGATTTATAGTTAACAACTAAAGTGTGCTATTACTATCTAACTCGGATTAGTTAGATTAAAAGTAACAGCACACTCTTTTTTTATTTACGCCGAATACTCGCAGTCTCCATCTCCATACATGAGAACTTAAGAAAATTAACTATTATTACGGAGTAACCACTCCAGAAAATTACGAAGTAATCACTCCAGAAGAACCCCTCAGTCAGCTGCGCTGACAGCTCCCCTTCTAGGGGAGCAGGGCCACTTCCCCGCAATCTTGTAAAAACGGAGATGGCCCCGCTTCCCTGCAATTTTGTGACTAAGATTCTTAAGTTCCCGGCTATGCCCCTTCTAGGGGAGCAGAGCCACTTCTCTACAATTTTGTGACAACTTCATTGGCCAACAACTTAGATATGATTCACTGAAAGAGAAGTAGTAACAACTTAGATGTTGTTATTACTTCCCTGGAGTCTACGGCCAACCTTTTTTGCTTAAAACAAAATTTGTCACTTTAATGCGACAGCCCCCTTACAACAATCTCCATCTCGGATAGATCGCAATTAATGAATAATAAACTCTAAATTTGTTAACTCTTTATCCATTGTCGCTGTCTTACCATCCCACATCAACTTTGTAATAGTATAATCGCCATTTTCATAGGAATAACCGTCTCCTTTATCCTGATATAAATGGAAATAAGACTTCTTCTTACCATAAATATGTGCAAATATTTTTGAATTTGCTGCTGCATTCGTATTTTCGGCCGGAACCGTTGATGGGATGATAGCACCTTCTCTAACAAAAAGAGGTATAGCATTTAAATCCACATCTACTTTAATATGTCTGCCACCTTCAAACTTTTCGTTGCTATAAAAATCATACCAATGTGATCCTTTAGGTAAATACACCTCTTTAATTTTTGTAGCATTTTTAATAATCTTCGAATCTGCTTCATAGTACATAGGCTCGATCACCGGACAAACTAATATATCCCCAAACATAAATTCATCTTTTACAGAACATGCTATAACATCTTCTGGAAAATCAAACGCCAACAATCTCATTATCGTATAATCATTAAAATATACCTCGGCTGCCAAAGAATATATATAAGGTATCAATGTGTAACGTAACTGATTCGCCGCTATCAATGCATCGTAAAATCTATGATCTTTCTCCGTATCAAATAACCACATCTCTCTTCTAACATCCGTTCCATGGCTCCTAAACATTGGCAAGAAAACAGCATACTGAAACCATCTTACAAATAATTCCTTGTATCCTAAGTCTTCTAGTCCCGAATTATATTTGCCTTTCCAAAACCATTTTTCGCCATATCTAATGAAGAAAGCCCCTATGTCAAGCGTCCAGTACGGTAACCCTGTAGCACATAAATTTAATCCGGCTACTATTTGGTTTGCAAAGGTTTTCCATGTAGCACACGTATCTCCTGACCACACAACAACACCGTATTTTTGGCCACCAATATATGTGCTACGAGTTAAATTTAGTACTCTTTTCTCATTTGTTACTTCTCGTTGCCCTTCATATATTGCTTGTGCATGAAACAATGCATAAGAATTAGTTAATTCAGCGGGCAAACATTTTTTGGCTATATCAAAAAACTTGTAAAAATTATAACTTGGTTCGCATTTAAAACTTCCGGTTGTCCACTCAGGGCAAAACGGCTCACTGCTATCACACCAGAATGAATCTACGCCTTGGCTAAATAACCCTTCATTTGTTTGCTTAAAGTACAATTCTCTCGCCTTCGGATTCAATGCATCATAATTATTGTTGGCCGGTAACAATAGGCCAGCTTCAGCAAACTCTTTGTAATTTTCTGTTGTTGGATGCATATTTGGCCACATTGATATCATAAAATGTACATTGTCTTCTCGTAAACTATCTGTCATATATTTTAGATCAGGAAATCTATTCTTATCTACTGTCTTTTGCCCCCATCCTTCTCCTTCCCATGATCTCCAATCCATAACCACGCAATCCAAACCAATTCCTCTGTCTCTGTATCCTTTGGCTATTGCTAAAATTTCTTCTTGAGTTTCGTAAGCTTCTTGGGATTGTATAAATCCAAACGCCCATCTAGGCAACATCACAGCTTTTCCTGTTAACATTCTATAGCCTTTGATGATAGCGTCGATGTTAAATCCAGCTATAAAATAATAATCCATCTCTATATCCGCATGCGTGTAAAAATATGATCCGTATGCTGTATCATTGAATATGGCCGGACTTCCCGTCGCTACTAATAAGCCGTATCCAGCTGTCGATACTAACATAGGTATCGCTATCTTTAAATTTGCTTGGTGTAAATATTGCGTCGTCCCTCTTAGATTTAATACACCTTCTTCCGCTTGTCCCAAACCATATAATTTTTCAGATACTTGAAACTCTAATCCTAGTCGTGTCCGATATAGTTTCTTATCGAACTCGGTTGTTGCCGATTTTATTACTTGCTTTACTCCGTCCGGTGTTTCTATCTCTTGAACTTTTGTATTCTTATCCACTACTGTTCGGGTAGATTCAAACTCCATTAGTTGATGACTTTCCATTTCTGATTCCTGTAGCAGTAAATTACCCTTCTTGCTAAAATATCTTATTCGCCCAGTCTGCTTTATTACGTGTATATTCAATGCACTCGTCTGCACCAAAAAGTAATTCGGCTCTTCTGCTATCGTCCAACTCGTGTAATCTATATCTTTCTCAATGCCCGGCCCTATATGATCAGCCAACTCTTCTCGCTCCGTATATGTTACTCGTATAATTTTGTCACTCTGCGGCTTCACTCTTAATTTCCCTCTCGCCGATATAAACGTTATTTCCGTTTCTGTCTTTTTATACTCCGTTATCGCATACGAAACTTTTGGTATTACTTTTAACATAAATAAATCTCCTTATTAACTATATTTTTATATTGCACTACTTTTTACTAGTTCAAATATTACAAAAAAAAATTATATATTTAAAGGGGTTTAACTTAAATGTTGTTATAGATTGATTTTTGTGATACTATTATCATGTGCTTTTTAATTGAAATTAATTGTTTTTAAAAGGAGGTTCTAAATGAATGTAGTTATCCAAACATTAAAGCAAATATACGAAAATTATGATAGTGACTTTTTATGTAGCAATGAAGCCTTAAAATCGTTGATAGAAGATTTGTTGCATAACCACAGAGATAAAAATTTGATCCTAGCTGCTATAGATCAAGGTCTACATCAATCCGTCTTAAATCTAGATTCTAATGATTCTCATAAGGTAAATAACTTAATAAACGAATTATTAAACATATCCATGTGGAGATTAGACGCTGCTAAAAAGGCTGTTAATTATTTTATACAAGCCAGATTCGGCCTAGAATACGATATTACCGAATTTAAAATTATAGATTCTGTTTTGATAAAGTATATAGGCTCCAATTCTAAAGTCCAAATCCCAAACGGCGTACATATAATCGGTAAAGAAGCCTTTCTAGATTATCACAATTTGTCCACCGTAACTCTTCCCGATGGTGTCGTCAGTATCTCTGAAAAAGCTTTCAGTAACTGTGTTAATTTAACCATGGTTGCTTACCCTGAAAGTCTGTCCAGTATCGGCTCACTCGCATTTAATAATTGTAGTGACCTTATATCTTTTACCTTATCAAAACAGAAAAATCCAAACTCTCACTCTCTAGATGACGATCTAGATTTTTCTTATGCTTCTCTTAGCACAAATATTACTTCCATCAACGAAATAGGCGATGGTGCCTTCAGCGGATGTATAAATTTAATACATATAGACATTCCTGAAAATATAGTAAAAGTAGGCAACAGCGCATTTAGTGATTGCTTAAGCCTTACCAGTATCTCTTTACCAGATACAGTTCTTTCTATAGGCTTAGGCTCCTTTAGTAGCTGTGTTAGCCTGTTAAATGTATCCTTATCCAAAAACATAAAAGTCATCGAAAGCTTGACTTTTACCGAATGCTCCAGCCTCCGAACTGTTATCATACCCGATGATGTATGCAAAATAGGCGACGGATCTTTCAGAGGATGTACCAAATTATCAAGTGTTTTTATACCTAGTAAAGTAACCCAAATCGGTAACCTATCATTCAGTGAATGCATAAATCTTTCTAATATACTTCTCCCAGATACGATATCCAGAATCGGCTTTGCTGCTTTTAATAAATGTTTTAGCTTAAGAGAAATCAATATTCCTGAAGGTGTCACTCAGATTAAGAAGTATACATTCAATGAATGTACAAGTCTTACTAACGTTGCCATACCGAATACGGTAGCCGTTATAGGAACGGACGCATTTAATAAATGTTTTAGCCTAATAGAAATGATTATACCAGAAGGTGTTAAAAAAATTGAGGATTGGGCATATAACGACTGTCTGAGCTTAAGCCATTTAGAAATACCTAGCACGGTAACAAAAATAGGTAGTATGTCCTTTAATGGCTGTCGAAGCCTTCAGGAAGTAACCTTACCGGATAGTCTGAACTATATCGGTCTTCGTGCTTTTAGCTACTGCTGGAACCTTCAGCATATATCTATACCTAAGAATGTAGCCGAGATTGAACATCTCGCTTTTTTCGCATGTATAAACTTAGAATCTCTTCACATAGACGATGGTGTCTCTTATATCGGGAATGACGCTTTTAGTGCCTGCTTGAAGTTGAAAGAAGTCTCTCTTCCTGAAGGCCTTGTCAGTGTTGGTGAAAAAATCTTTCGAAAATGTAAGAAATTATCTAGTATTTCTATTCCAGCAACCTTAAAGTATATTACCGTATCTCATAATGTCAGAGAATGGAACTCTTTAAATACCGAATTGTCGGTTACTCCGCTTAAGCATATTGTCCTACACTCCAACTATATGCAGAATTTAATTCCTTCGGATTGGTTGTGGAACTTTTTTGTTTAGGCGATCCCTTAATCAACGTCGTGAAAAAGCGTGCATTTAATTTTTAGTTACTAATTTGAGCTGTCATTTTGCATTTCGTTCTTAACTTTAGCCAATGGATGGGGACTAGTACGTTATATTAAGTTTTAAGATGATAGAAGAAAAGTGCGAACTTGCAAAATTTACAATTTACTTGGAAGTAACAAAATCTTGTATGCACGCTTTCTCCCTCCGTCACTTCGTGACACCTCCCTCCCGGAGGGAGGCACCGCTTCCCTCGCTATTTTGTGAAGACAGAAGGAGTTACCCCGCATTTTAACATTTCTTCTACTCATTCGCTTCTTAAATTCCCAGCTATGCCACTATATTGATAAATTAATATTCGTCCGAACAAAAATGCTTAGCTTCTATAATAAGGCCACCTAATAAAATAGGTTGCTCCAGTATATTGATAAATTAATATTCGTCCGAACAAAAATGCTTAGCTTCTATAATAAGGCCACCTAATAAAATAGATTGCACCAGTATATTGATAAATTAATATTCGTCCGAACAAAAATGCTTAGCCCTAACAGATCTTAATTATTATTTTTATATTATCGTCGTCTACGACTCATTAGTCACTTCATAATAGCTTTCAACCCCTAACCTCTCAGTTATAGAGTCAGATCCAAAAACTTAGGGAGGCCCCAACAGCCTCCCTAGTATATCTTAATTATTTAGATTCTATAAAAAATGTTGAAAGTCCATTTGTTTCAAAGAATAATTCATCCACCCTTGGTGTATATTCTACTATCCTAGGTGATTTGATACTTTGATCCATAAACGTAATTTGCATCGTATTTGCATTATATCCCGCCATCGAATAATATTTAACTTTTACTCCAAAATCATTTTCGAAATCGTTCAGTATTTGGCCATTTGCTGAAACACTGAAACTATAAGCCGGATTACTTCCTATTACTGCTCGCTGAGCGGAAGTTAAACCATCTACGCCATTAGTTATTTTAAATAGAATTTTTTGATTTCTAGTTGTTTTTATTAGTTCATTTAAGATATGATAGTCTAATCTGATGCTACCATGTTCTGTTTGGATTTCAACCACAGTGCCTAAATCGCCATCTAACAACTCAGCTAATTGATTAGAGGCCATTTCGATTTCAACTGTATTTGCATTCGTCGGCATTGCTGCTGCATTTAGAACTAATCTTGGATTCGTATCGTCTTTATTAGCTTCGTTTAATACTGTCTTAACAAGATTTCCTAATTGATTGCCCTCGATATCTATTTTAGCTTTTCTACCTATTATATCTTGATCTTTAAGATTGAATGTCAGTGTGGTAGTTTTTCCTACTGTACTTAAATGAGCGTCAATTTCCTTATTTGCTATTAACTTAGATAAATCCACGAAATTATTCTTAGCCTTAACTTCTGGCTCAGAATGCTTAATCTCTTCTTCCTCGCCTGAAGTATCGTTGTCCGAATTAGAATACTCTTCTTCATAATAGTTATAATCGTCTTCCGAACTTTCTTCTTCATAATAATAAGAATCGTCTTCTACGCTATCTTCTTCGTAAGATGAGTCCGCCTCTACAATATTCATAACAACAAAGTCAGTATTGTTATTGAGTACTATATCTTCAGCAACTACATTAAAATGTACTTTATCTGGCACTTCTTGATTATTTTCTTCAAGGAGTGTATTAAGATTCATTGTATAATAATGATCGTTCTCTATATTAATATCATTAACGTCTATTTCGCCGATTAACTCACCATCTATATTATCTGTTCTAATCTCAATTTTAGAATCCGCTCTTACTGTAGAATTATTAAATACTCTAACTTGCGCCACTGTTTCATCATTTATTATATAACGATCTATTTCTAAACCTAAATCTACCTCTCCAACTGTAATTTCCTTAATATTATTAAACTCATCCGAATCATCGTTTACAGAAACCTTAATATGATAACTCTCTACATCGTCTAATTCTTCTGGAATCATAAAGTCAGTTATTTCTACCGTTTTACTCTCCCCAATTTTAAGACCATTTCCTACATATAATTCTTCTGAGTATATAGTATCTCCACTTTGATCTTTTATTTCAATTTCTATTTCGTCCTCTATATCAAATCCTCCATCGTTGCTTACGGTTACATCTAATTTAAATAACTCTCCCGGAATCGCAGACTCATATGTTTTCACAGCGTCAAGTTTAAGATCGATCTTTCTTGTTAATGTGTCATATATCAATTGACTAGAAGATTCGTCGTCTGTTGTATCAGTTATGCTATACACAACAGCCATATTTTCGCTATCTATACGATATCCACTTATTAAAGAAATATCTTCTGCACTTTCTAAGATAGTATAAGAATCTGTCCATTCATAATTCTCTACATGTCGTGCCATAATCTTGGTAAGATTCTGTTCTTCTATTTCATCGACTGACATAGCCATAATATCTTGCTCTTGATTAACAGCGTCTTCGTCCATAACTTTAGTTTTCCATA
Source organism: Candidatus Epulonipiscioides saccharophilum (assembly GCA_002007295.1). Lineage (GTDB taxonomy): Bacteria > Bacillota > Clostridia > Lachnospirales > Cellulosilyticaceae > Epulonipiscioides > Epulonipiscioides saccharophilum. Next base: position 25,674 of record LNZM01000047.1, read on the forward strand.
AAATACTCATATCGTTGCCATCAGATATAACTTCAAAACCAGATCCATCAATGATTACAGGACTTTCAAATAAAGCATGATAACCCTGTATATCTCTTATATCTTCAGCATGATAAATATTATCCATGCTCGCCCAAAAAGCACTAACATTACCATTGTTTTTTACTAATTTCGGTAAATCTTCAAAATAATCGTTATGCGTAATTTGACTTCCTTCACCATTTTTAACGTAGAATATTTCACGATCTGTCTCAGTTGCTATGTTGTTATCTGTATCGGCTGAATATAATATCACGTACTCACCGTCAACATATTCTGTGTCCATGCCATACGGAATCATATCTGTGACATGTATAATTGAAGGAGTTCTTTCTAAAACTAAATCCTCTATTCCAATTGACATAATATAATTTGCGCCCTTATCTAAAAAGACTGCATTTTCCGTATTTTCTACCCATGTTACTGTGGCTTTGTTTCCATCGACTGTAACTCTTGGGATAGCTCCGAAATTTCCACCACTAAGTTTAATTGCACCCTGGCTTGTAGTTTCATATCCAATCTCAAATATTGTACTATCATCGAAAACAGGAATGTCTGGAATAGCTTGTGACTTATCGAAATCTGGTAACATATTTCCAATACTAGGGCCAACTGGTCGTTCTTCAAAGCCTGGTAGCATATTTCCTGGTTTATGAGACGTGTCAGGAATAACTGGTGACTCCTCGGAATTTAATGGCATAATTCCAGGCACATCAGGAGTCGGCATGTCAGGTGTTGGAACGTTAGGTGTCGGAACGCTAGGTGTCGGTCCATCAGGAATCGGCATATCCGGGATAGGCATATCAGGAATAGGTTTTGACCCCTCGAAATCTGGTAGCATATCTCCCGGTTCGTACTGATCCTGTTCATCATCGCTAGAATGCTCGCTCTTTAAAAGATTAATAGGCGTTGTTTGTTGAGCTTCGATTATTTTATAATTTATTTCTGTCAAATTTCCGATCTCATCTAACCTAAAAGTTTGCTCTTCATCAAATAATTGAGTTGCATTTTGCCAAATCACATGAATTTTATTATCGTCTGATATAGCTACGTCATAATCAAAGTCGTTAGTTCCATCATCATCCACAATTATAGGGTCAGACCACGTATAGTCGCCAACTGATCTATATGCATATACTAGTCTTGCACCATTTGGAAAACTATCATAACTTTCATTATAATCTATCCAGAAAGCATATTCAGTATTATTATGCACTAGTAACCTAGGCTTTGCTTGATCGTATACGTAATTATCTAACATATATTGTGTATCCGTAAGGATTGGCATAAAATTACGACTTGATTTTGGCGATTTCAGCTCAGTCATGCTAAATAACATTTCTTCATCATCGTTAAATAGTAACTCTAAACTTCTGCCAGAAGGATAAATTTTTGCCTCGTTACTATATAAGTGCCTGCTATACTTCCACCATAAAATCTTCCATTTTAGATAAACATTTGTATCAATATATACACTTGGCCAATTTAACGGCTGATAATATCTTAATCCCACTTGTCCTTCTACACCAAGCGATGCAATCTTAGGAGATCCAACACCTGCTCCTACAATACCACCCAGAGTTGTAGAGAAATATGAGTCAGATAAATCTACTGTCGGAGCATTAGTCCATCTTTTTGAAATATTTTCAAACTCAATATCGGCAGCAGCATTTATAATAGTCTTTCCATAATATCCTAGTTGAACATATATTGGAAATCCAGCTGGAAATATTTGATAAGTAAATCTTTGTTCAACACTTGCGGTTGTTTTAAAAACAGGTGAAAATGTTAATGTATCTTCTTTGTGATCATAACCACCGCTGCCACTTAGCTCAAATTCTATATCTGTTTCTATAGGTCCAGAATCCCAACCTGATTCAGGCATTTCCAATTCTTCAAATGGATTATCCATAGTTAAATCGTAAGGTCCTAATTTTACTTCTACAGAGTCAATTGATAATTCACCATCAAGACCAAAACTTAATTTTTTTCCTCCTACAATAGGAATATAATTAGGAATATAAAATCCAAACGAAGAGAACATGTCTGAGAATGATAACGATCCGGAAACATTGAACCAATCTCCTTGTCTTACTTTTAGATTGGTTAATTGTGGATATGAATAGCCATCAACTGTTAATGCTTGAATATAAATTTTTGCGTTTGGAATAAGTTTAGCGGGATCTAAATAAAGAATATTTGATCTACTGAATGCAATAAGTTTATTATTTTGTATAATTCTATATTGTAAAATTTTATGAGATTCATTAGCATACATGACAAATCTTTGTATCTCATCTGATGTTGTTAATTCTTTAGTATCTGAGAATAAATTTGTATATATATAACGGGGAGGCCATCCTGTTAACTGAGACGATGAATGGTAAAATGATTTTATCGGAGTATTACGGTAATCAGGATTAAAGTAAGGAGAGTAATAAGGATTATATGGCTTATAATGGGAAATGTTTGGTATATACTTTGAATTACTCACAGCTATACCAGCTAAATCTTCTTCTGGAATATTTGGGTCGTCTTCCATTGATTCGTAGTAAATTATATCCGTATTTGCGTTCTCGTCATTATATTGTTCTTCGAGCTGAGCATATGTAGTAAGTTCTTCAGACGTTTGTGTCGCATAAATTAAATTTGTAGGAGCTATTAATTGTTGTAATAAAATAGAACCTAGCATTAAAATACTGAATTTTTTTTTCATAATATCTACATAGTTTTCGCCATTAATTGATAATCCAAACTTGATTCCATCTAAATTTGCATTATTTGAGGTGGTATCTGCACAACTTAACACAAAATAAGTAGGGAAAATTGATCTTAAAATACTGCAGTGTGTTTACAAGGCACTGAATGGTCTCTGGACAAAATACATTTCTGATCTGCTGCTACATTACAAGCCATCTAGCTCTCTAAGATTGTCTAGGACAAGTCTACTTTCTGTCCCCAGAGTAAAAACTAAACATGAACAAGCAGCATTCAGTTTTTTGGGCTCAATATATCTGAATAAACACCCAAAAAACTGCAGCTCTGCCTGTAACATTTTATTGAAAAGGAGAGGAATCAGCACAGGACACTTAAAACTAACAGTATCAATGTAACCTGTGAACAATATTTAATGAAGCCTTTTAAGATTTTACATAAACTTTGGTAAAACAGACTAATATATGTGACTATC
>LNZM01000048.1 GCA_002007295.1 Candidatus Epulonipiscioides saccharophilum
AAGAATCCAAAGAAACGGTTACAGAACAAGTTCAGACTACTGAAAAATCTGTAGAAACTAGTATACCTATTGCTAAAGCCGAGGAAACGATTGTAGAAGAAAAAGCTCCAGAACCAGAGCCGGAACCAGAACCGGTTTATCGTGATTTGGGCGGCGAAACTATCACTATCGCTTCATGGTTTGATCAAATAGAGCCGGAAATAAAGCGTTCAGCTCAAGAAGAAGCCCTTTGGGAGTACCGCCATGAAGTTATGGAAAATAATAACTTTCAGTTCGAAGAAATAATCATGGGTAAATGGAATACTACTCTCGAACTTCTCTCTACCTCTACTTTGGCCGGTGAGCCAGCAGCCGAAATCTTTCACTTAGCATCTTCATTTTTAAATACAGCTATTAATAACGGCTTATGCTATGATCTAACCACTTTGGATTCAATAGATTTAGATCATTGGAAATGGGATGAAATAGCAAAGGATTGTTTGACCAGAGGAGATAAAATTTACGGAGTTTTTCCTGATCAAACACCAAGAAACTTTTTATTTTTTAATAAACGAATTTTTGAAGAATCCGGTATAGATCCAGCAGATGTTTATAAATGGCAGGCCGATGGAGAATGGACATGGGAAAAATTCGAAGAAGTTTGCGAGAAAGTAACCAAAGACACTGATAACGACGGTATTTCAGATGTTTATGCTTTCCAAACAAATGGTTTATACTATACAGCTGCAATAATATCTAACGGAACAAGAATGGTACAAAAAGACGAGAATGGCCAGCTTATAAATAACATGTTTGCACCCGAAGTCATCGAAGCTTTAGAATGGGCAAATCAATTAATGAACAAAAGTTATGATACTCACTCTTCGCATTGGGACGGAGCAGAGGAAATGTTTTTAAGCGGTGGTGCCGCTATGTATTATGGAGACAGCAACAAAGTATTTGAGTTCCAAGATATGGCAGATGACTATGGCTTACTTATATTTCCAAAGGGACCATCTGCAGATAAATATTACGCCGGAGGAAATGCAGAAGTATGGGTAATTCCAAGTTCGTACACAAAAGAAGAGGCCGAAAATATTGCATTTGCAATGGACATGTGGGCTTCACAAGCTCCGGATTATAATAATGAAGATGACTGGATGATGGCTCAATATAAATTGTATAGAGATGCGGAGTCCGTAGAACAAACTTTAGCGTATGCTAAGGAAGCAGGAAATATGAGAATGGATTATAGAGAGTTAATTAATGGAATATCACCTAATGCATTTTCTCAACCTATAATGTACCAAGGAGCCACCGTTATGGAGGCGTTAGAAGGAATCGAAGGAATTTGGAACACTGCTATTTCAAAAGCTAATGGCGAGAATATAGTACAATAAACTGGGTATTAATCACAAAACAAATGATAAAAAATCTATTAAAGATATTGACAAGAACAAAAGAGTTATAGTAAAATTATACTACCATATTTAAATTTTCGCATTAATCTGAATTAATTTTTACTTATAAATACTACATATTAAACTAACAACCTGAAACTTAAAATGAATATTAATAATCTTAGGGGGCATAGCCGGGAACTTAAGAATCTTTTGGTGAAGCTAACTAAGGGGGTAGCAACCTGCTCCCCCTCCAGCGAAGCTGACTGAGGAGTTTTTATGGAGCAGTCGCAAAATTGTAGGGAAGTGGCCCTGCTCCCCTTACAGCGAAGTTGACTGAGGAGTTTTTATGGAGTAGTCGTAAAATGTAGGAAAGTGGCCCTGCTCCCTTTCCAGAGGAGCTGTTAGCGAAGCTGACTGAGGGGTCCTTCTGGAGTGATGACTTCGTAATCTTCTGGAGTGGTTACTCTGTAATAATAGTTAATTTGCTTAAGTTCCCATGTATGATCTTAGGGGGGGATATCATGAATAAAAAATTTAGAAATATATTGTTGCTAAGCATACTTGTGACTGCATTAGTCGGATGTGGCGACGAAGAATCCACAGAAACAGCTACCAAACAAGTTCAGACTACTGAAAAATCGGTAGAAACTAGTATACCTGTTGCTAAAGCCGAGGAAACGATTGTCGAAGAAAAAGCTCCAGAACCAGATCCGGAACCAGAGACAGTTTATCGAGATTTAGGTGGCGAAACTATCACTATCGCTTCTTGGTTTGACCAATTGGAGCCAGAAGTAAAGCGTTCAGCACAAGAAGAGGCACTTTGGGAATTTCGCCATAAAGTAATGGATAACAATAATTTTCAATTCGAAGAAATAATCATGGGCCAATGGAATACTACTCTTGAGCTTATGTCTACTTCTACTTTGGCCGGCGAACCAGCGGCTGAAATCTTTCATTTGGCGCCAAGTTTCATTAAAACAGCTATTGATAACGGATTGTGTTATGATTTGGCCTCTTTGGATTCTATTGATTTAGATCATTGGAAATGGGATCCGCTTTCTACACAAGTATCCGCAAGAGGTGACTCTATTTATGGAATATTCCCGGACGAAGCACCAATAAACTTTTTATTTTTCAATAAACGCATTTTGTCTGACGCAGGCATAGATCCAGAATTAATGTACGAATGGCAAGCTAACGGCGAATGGACTTGGGAAAAATTCGAAGAAGTAGCCGAAAAAGTAACGAGAGATTTAGATAACGATGGAGTTTATGATGTGTACGCCATAGAAACCAATGCTATGCTTTATCCAGCGGCCGTATTATCTAATGGATCCAGACTAGTAGATATAGACGAAAACGGCAAATATTTCAATAATACATTTGATCCAAAAGTTATCGAAGCATTAGAGTGGGCGAATCAATTTTTGCACAAACACTATGATGTAGCTCCGTCTCATTGGGATGGCGGTATCCAAATGTTTGCAGACGGCGGTGTAGCAATGCTTTATGCGGATACAAATAAAATAAGCATGCTTCAAGGCATGGAAGATGATTTTGGATTGATTTTATTCCCAAAAGGGCCTGATGCACAAAATTATACAGCAAGAGGAGTTACGGAAGTTTGGACTATTCCGAGTTCTTATTCTAAAGAAGAGGCAGAAAATATCGCTTTTGCAATGGATATGTGGGCTTCTCAAGCACCAGGCTACGACGGTAAAGACGATTGGATGATGACTCAATATAAATTATTTAGAGATGCAGAGTCCGTAGAAGAAACTTTTGCTATGACAAAAGAACCGGGCGTAGTTGTTATAGATTATAACTCTATGATTAATGGTTTGTCTCAAAATGATTTTGCCCATCCGTTGATATATAATGGAGTAACCGTTATCGAGGCGTTAGAAGGGATCAAAGGCGAATGGGACGGCGTTATTGCTAATGCTAATGGAGAGCAATTGGCTGAATAGTTTTTAATAAAAATAAAGAGCAAGTTATGACAATATCCAAGTTGCCATAGCCTGCTCTTTTTTTGTACTAATTTTAAACACTTAAAAGATGATCTATATCTTCGTTGTTTAATGTTTCTTTTGCTATCAATTCCGAAGCTAATTTATCCAAACTAGATTTATTAGCATGTAAAAGGTCTATTGTTTCGGCATATAATTCTTTGATAAGCTTTTTGATTAAATTCAACACTTCATCCTTAACTGAATCCCCGAAAACTTCTACATGAACCATGCCGAAATGGTCATCCATCCCGTATTTTGTTATATAATCCTTTATATATTTAGTAGCTTTCTCTATGTCGTTGGATGCTCCTGTTGTTATAAGGTCTTTTCCAAATATAAGTTCTTCCGCAACTCTACCGGCCAAAGCTATTTTTATATTAATTAATATATCCTGTTTAGTTTGATACATTTTTTCTTGAGGAATATTCATACTAAATCCGCCAGCACCCTTTGTACTAGGAATAATAGTTACTCGGCTTATTTTATTTTCGGGTGCTATTATTCTAGTGATTAATGCATGGCCGGCTTCATGGTAAGCAGCAATTTTTTTATCTTGTTGCGAAATTTTACTTCTATCCTTTTTCTCGCTACCAGCTATCACTGTATAGAATGCTTTATCAAAATGTTTGGATGTAATTTGGGTCATATTATCCTTTACAGCTAGGATAGTAGCTTCGTTTACAAAGTTTTCTAACATTGCTCCCGTAAAACAGAGAGTTTCTTCACTTAATTTTTTTATATTTACACTTTCGTCTAGTGGTTTATTTTTTAAATATAAATTTAATATATGTTTTCTAGCTTCCTGATCCGGATATCCAATTTGTATATGCCTATCAAAACGACCTGGTCTTAAAAGCGCCTCATCCAAAATATCCAATCTATTAGTTGCTGCTATTACAATTATCCCGGATGTACTATTAAATCCAGACATTTCAGTTAACAAAGCGTTCAAAGTTTGATCTTTTTCATCCGAACCACTTCCACCTAAATTATTGGAGCGAGCTTTACCAATTGCGTCTATCTCATCGATAAAAATAATAGCCTTCTCGCTTTTTTTAGCTTCTTTAAATAAATTTCGAATTCTACTTGCACCCACTCCTACATACATCTGCATAAAGTCAGAACCACTTACAGAAAAAAATGGTACCCCCGCTTCTTTCGCTAACGCCTTGGCTAACATAGTCTTTCCAGTTCCAGGAGGGCCGTAAAAAATGAGTCCTCTAGGCATCGATGCTCCCATTCGTTCATATTTTTTCGGATCTTTTATAAAATCTACTACATCTTTGACTTGCTCCTTGGCTTCTTCGTTTCCTGCTATATTTGAAAAATCCATTTTTAAATTACTTATTTCTACTTTTGTCGTTTTAAATCCATCCTTCCCTGTATCAGTTTTTATTCTTTGAAACACAAATATAAACGCCCCGGCTATTATTGCTATGCTAAATATTGATTGGATAAACGTAAGTGATGTACTGGCCGTTCCCTCTTTGACAGAAATTCCATTCATTAAAAGCATTTCTTTAAAATTGGTTGTCCTTGGATTTTCAGTCTGATATACTTTAGTATCGTTTTTTAAATTGAAGTTAATGTATTGACTATCATTTATTTGAACCGTTGTAACGTTTTCTTTTTCTATAGCATTAAGAAAAGTAGGATATAAAACTAAATCGTTTGAATGACTTTCCTTATATATTGTTATTGTTAAATATAAAATTGAAGTCATAGCTATCAATATTATTATGAATATTTGTTTTTGGCGCTTACTGAATGTACTCATATTTTCAATTCCCCCTTCAATGTAATATTTATTAAATTTATTTGTAACAACTTAGATTATAGCACATAGCTATAACAATTACATTAGGACTTTTTTGGAAACAAATTTTATATTTAATTTATAAAAAAAAACAAATTAAGTAATTAACTCGTCATAGCTATATAAAACATTGTTAAAGAAAAATTAAGAAAAATATATGATTGTTCTAAAATGAGCAGTCGAGCAGTCGCTTTTTTTTATCGAAAATCCGGATAACTAGCGAGTGCTCTAAAATGAGCAATCGCTTTTTTTATTTTATAGTAAGTCCAGTTAAATATTGACAGATTAAGGACAAGTAAGTTAAAATAATTCATATACATGTACATATAAAGGAGGATACAATGGAATTTTTAGTTTTTCTCGTAACTACAATATTAATGTTAACTTTATTAGGGATATCTTGGCTATTCATTAGTTTTACCAATGTTTCTAAGAAAAGCATTGCTGGATTTTGGGTCACAATTATCGCAGTATCTAGTATACTAATCATTTCTGTATACTTTGTTGCGGCAACTTTAGAAATATTTCCTTATTTGGATCGGGTTTATTCAGATAGATTTAGCAACGATACTCAATATCTAACTGATTTATTAAGGCCATTATTGAATGATTATTTTATAGATAGATTTAAAGAGCTATTAATATCAAATATAACTTGGTTGCAAAATAATACTTTATGGTTTGTTCTACTTAGTATCCTAATGAGTGTTGCAATGATCTTAAGTTTAACTGGCTTAATTACAATGATCACGGCGTTATTTATTTCTATACTATTATCACTTTTTGTAGCATCACCATTTCAGCATACTTATATAGCGGTTTTAAAATTATCTATAATTGGGATTGTATTAGCCATACCATCGTTGATTATAGCTGGGTTGATAGACATATTTATAGAAATAGATTTTTTAACAATATTTATGCTAGTTTTTGTGGTCAGGATACTTTTATCTATATATAGCAAAAAATCTAACCCAACTAGATACATAAGAGTATTAATATTTGGAATATTGTCTTCATTAAGTTTAGGAGTTATATGTGCGGTTATAATGTTTATTTTTGATATGAATGCTATGGAATTAACATTTGAAAGCATCGTAATTTTATCTGGATTAGTTTTCTTATTTATATACATCAGTACTATTTGGACCGGTTTAGGAATTATTGGCTTAATGAAAAAACTAGATGATTATTTTGCAATAAGAGCAAAGATAGATAGAATTTTTGAATTTAAAAGTATAAATCCAAGATTAATAGAAATAAGTGATATACAAGAAGATAAAAAGAATCAATCTAAAATTACTGTTTTGATACAAGATGAAAAAGTTAAGTCTACAAAGAGATCGGATATTTTTAATAAATCAATAGATAGAAATAAATCAAGAAATAGAAGAATAAATTTTTTTAGTAGAGTCAAAGATAGCATAACAGATTTTTTAAGTAGTAGAAAAGATAACATAATTGCAGTAGATAACTTACAGGATAATAGCACAATAGATTTTTTAAGTAGTATAGAAGATAGCATAATCGAGAGCGCAGTAGATAACCTACAGGATAATAGCACAATAGATTTTTTCAGTACAGTCAAAGATAATATAATAGATTGTTTCAATACAGTCAAAGATAATAACATAATAGATTTTTTCAGTACAATAAAAGATAAAATATTGGATTTTTTTGATAAAGTTAAAGCATCTATAGAAAATTATTCGGATAAAAGCAATTAGCAAACGTTTATTAAAGAAAACACGAAAAAGATTATATTTATTTTACAAGAGGAACAATGTAAATATTTTTTTCGTCATAGCTACATAAAAAGTTATTAAACTAAAATTTAGGGGGAGTATAATTATGAAATTAAAACTAGGTGTAACATTATTAATGGCAAGTCTTATAAGTGGAGTGGTGCTTGCTTGCTCTTCGTTCCAAGTAAATGCAACTACCTTAGAAAAAAATATTGAAGACGATAAGACTCAAATTTATCATTTTAACGATGGAATTTATTTGAAATTAGCAGAAGCCAAAGACCTCGATGCAGCAATCATTACGATAACTTTTGCTAACAAGCTTGATGCGGACGTAGACTTTTTTCCTATGGGAAAGAATACTTATCAGAAACACAAAATATCTGGTAATACCTTAACTTTGCACATAGATGATAAATATGATATTACACAACGAGAGATTGCTTTTATTGCATTGGATAGTCCAAATTCAATAACTTCTATTGACCTAAAAAGAAAACACGACGACTACATTTCTTATGAAAGTAATGTTTATTCTCAAATTTATGTTGGTAAGTATTTTTACTCAACTAATACTCCAGGTAATATGTTACCGGATATTCCGGGGGCAGACTATTCTACTCCACCAACACCGGGATATTCTGTACCAGATCCAAATCAACCAGGAAATATGCTACCGAATATTCCGGGGCTAGATTATTCTACTCCGCCAACACCGGGATATTCTGTACCAGATCCAAATCAGCCAGGAAATATGCTACCGAATGTTCCAGGGTTAGATTATTCTACTCCGCCAACACCGGGATATTCTGTGCCAGATCCAAATCAGCCAGGAAATATGCTACCAGGTCATACTAATAACCCACCAGTTGCTGGAAATAATCCAAATCAGCCAGGAAATATGCTACCAGGTTATACTAATAACCCACCAGTTGCTGGAAATGATACAAATCAACCGGGAAATATGCTACCGAGCAATCAGTATATAGTTCAACCGATATTTTCGGAGGACGGATTCATTAAATGGTAATTGAAATCTAGAAATATGTTAGCTAACGTTCCAAATACAAATCAGCCAGGAAATATATTGCCGATTAATCGATATGTAGCTCAGCCATTTCAATGAATGGATTTATTAAGCAAATCTAGAAATATGCTACTTAATGTTCCAAATACAAATCTGCCAGGAAATATATTGCCGATTAATCAATGTGTAAGTTCAGCTATTTTAATAGATGGATTCATGAAATAAATCTGGGAATATACTCATACATGGGAACTTAAGAAAATTAACTTTTGATGAAGCTAACTAAGGAGCGAGCAACCTGCTCCCCTTCCAGTGGAGCTGTCAGCGTAGCTGACTGAGTGGTTCTACAAAGCTGTACTTACTTCGTTTTTTTCAATTCCGAGAGTACTACAACTTGTGCTTACTTCGTTTTTTTTATTCCGAGAGGAAGTAAGGGTGAAGTGCAAGGTGCGGTGAGACAACTCCAGGATAACCCTTCAGTTAGTTTCGCAAAAAGATTCTTAAGTTACCGCCTATGGGGAATATACTATCTAACGTTCCAAATACAAATCAGCCAGGAAGTATATTGTCGATTAAGCAATATGTAGTTCAGGCATTTCAATAGACGGATTTATTAAGCAAATCTAGAAATATGCTACCAAATGTTCTAAATACAAATCAGCCAGGAAATATATTGCCGATTAAGCAATATGTAGTTCAGCCATTTCAATGAACGGATTCATTAAATGGTAATTGAAATCTAGAAATATGCTACCGAATGTTCCAAATACCAATCAGCCAGAAAATATATTGCCGAGTAATTATAGTTCGATCAATACTTTTAGCGGATGGATTCCAGGAAATATGTTAGCTAGTATTCTAAATATCAATTAGCCAAAAAATATTTTGCCGATTAATTATCGTTCAGCCATTTCAATAGATGGATTCATTAAATAAATATTTAAAGATTGATTTCGTCACAGTTATGTAAAAAAAATGTTAAATTAAAATTTTGGAGGAGTATAATTATGAAATCTTATCCGGTCATGAAACATATGAATGACGTAATAAAATTTGGATTTATTTGTAATAATTTATATTATACTACACCATTATAATGGTTTCATTAAGATTTTAATATAAATAATTTTTATATTTATTTTATAGAAGGAACAAGCAGGATATTTATTTCGTCATAACTATATAAAAATTATTAAGTTAAAATTTAAGAGGTGTACAATTATGAAATTAAGATTAAAAATAGGCACAACATTATTAAGGGCAAGTCTTATAAGTGGAATGGTGTTAATTTACTCTCCATTCCAAGTAAATGCAGCTACCTTAGAAAAAAATATTGAAGAAGATAAGACTCAAATTTATCATTTTAACGATGGAATTTATGTGCAATTAGCAGAAGACGAAGACTTTGAGGCAGCAATCATTACAATAACCTTTGCTAATAGACTTGATGCGGAAGTAGACTTATTTCCTATGGGAAAAAATACTTATCAAGCATTCGATATATCTGGTAAGACCTTAACTTTACATATAGATGACAAATATGAGATTAAACAAAGAGAGGTTGCTTTTATTGCATTGAATAGTCCAAATTCAATAACTTCTATTGACGTAAAAAGAAAACACGATGACTACATTTCTCATGAACGTGATTTTTATTCTCAAACTTATGTTGGTAAGTATTTTTACTCACCTAGTACTCCAGGTAATATGTTACCGAATATTCCGGGGCCAGATGATTCTACTCCGCCAACTCCGGGATATTACGTACCAGATGTAAATCAGCCAGGTAATATGCTACCAGGTTATAATCAACCAGTTTATGGAAATTATAATCAGCCAGGTAATATGCTACCGAATGTTCCAGGGCCCGATTATTCTACTCCGCCAACTCCGGGATATTACGTACCAGATGTAAATCAGCCAGGTAATATGCTACCAGGTTA
>LNZM01000049.1 GCA_002007295.1 Candidatus Epulonipiscioides saccharophilum
GGATCAGAGATAAATCCATATTTTTGTGGAGTGGTACCGTATGTAAACTTTTTTGTGGACAGCAAAGCTAGTTCTATAAAAAACATCCAGGATATCCGAGTAATAACATTTGCGAGGTTAAAGAAGTATTTAGAAAGTTGGGATAACAAGCTAGAAATCAACATAATAATAGCGACGAAAGATATAGAAAAATCTAATAGTATCCAGAACAAATTAATGAAGCAGTTAAGGGAATATAAGGATAAGATAATCAACATATTTTTTATGAAAGACTACGATTCGGAAGTAGATAAATATGGCCTAAATAAGCTGAAAAGAACAAGAATAAATCCGTTTATTTTAGAAGGCTATGAAGATATAGAAGAATGTAAGGCGGATCCGTATAAATATTTAAATGAGGTGAACCTAGATCCGGATTATGTCATGTTAGCATTTAATGAATTTAAATATCCAGATATAAAGACTAAGTACTGGAATAGCGAAAAGGGCCTCCGAAAAACGATCTACGCTAAAGAAACGTATAAAAACAACATATATTTCCTAGGCTATTCGAGAGTAAGAGGATGGGGTAGTGAGGACAAGCATACAATACCAAGTCAACTGCAATATTGGATAGATAAAACAGACAGAGAATATAGAGTATTAAATTACTCCCAACCACATAATAAAAATGTTATCTTAAGCACGAACATAGTTACTCTATTTATGAAACTTAAGGACATAGATCTTAAAGAAAATGATATCGTAATATTACCCGCCACTCATGGACCAGATAAAGTGTATGACACAGAATATAATCTAAAATTAATAGCAACATTAAAAAAAATAAAAGAGTATTGTGATAACTATAAAGTAAAATTATATTTTATCTTTTGGCAACGTATTTTTGATAAGCCGAATTTAACTGATAAAGAACTTACCATGTATAACTATGTTAAAGTGAGCATAAAAGAAAATCCGATAACCCATGAAATGAGTAGGTATTTAAATCAATTAGCAGCAAAATCGAAAGAAATGATCCAATCCATGTGTCTAATAAATGAAATAAACTACATAGACCTATCCTCTATGTTTATTGATCCCGCCATGGATAATAAAATATTTATAGATGAAGCCCACTATACCCCAAAAGCTAACCAAAGAATTGCTGAATTGATCTTTGAGACTATCTTTAATAATAACCTGATTAATCAATTCTCCAATGATGTTAACCACTGGATCCAATTGCAAATCGATAAACAAATTGAAACTGTGCTATCCGATCAGTTGTGTGGAGAAGTAGATAAATATATAGAGGGCATAAAAAAGATCACTAAACTCTATGATACTCAATCCTGTACGGTCGGCTGTATTGTTGTTAACTGTAATCCCTTTACCTTGGGCCATAAGTACTTGATAGAAACCGCCGCTAAAAATGTAGACCTCTTATATATCTTTGTCGTCGAAGAAAATAAATCCGTTTATTCGTTTGAAGAACGGTTTGCTTTAGTGGCCGAAAACTGTAAAGATATGAATAATGTTATTGTTGTCCCTAGTGGGAAGTTTATTATATCCAAGATGACTTTTCCAGAATATTTTGAAAAAGAGACGATCCAAAAAGGTGATACGATGTCAGGACCGGATGTGGATTTAGGAATCTTTTGCTGGAAAATTGCTCCCGGCCTAAATATAACTAAGAGATTCGTTGGGGAGGAGCCGAGTTGTGTGGTTACGAATAATTATAATATAGAAATGAAAAAGAAATTGCCAAGGTATGGTATAGAAGTGATAGAAATTCCAAGAAAAATTATGGGAACAGATGTTATAAGTGCATCTAAAGTTCGAAAATGTATTATAGAAGAGAGTTATGATATACTAGAACGATTGGTCCCGGAAATAACTTTTGAATTTTTGATGGCTAAGCATAGCAAAAAAGTATAATTGGCATGTAGATTATATGCTTCAGACTGTAGACAATAGTTTATAGTCTGGTTTTTTCTAGTAAAACTGAAATTGGTAATAAATGGATAATAATATAAAATTAAATTGCTTGACTTGAATCACATTTTTCATTATAATAAGAAAGTAGAGGCTTGTACTTATTTAATAAAATGCAATTTTGCGATTAAAAATATAAAATATGTGCTATAAATGTTTTAACTGACAAATGTTATAAAATTTTACTTAATAGGAGATACATAATGATAAATATTTTAACTAACGAAGATGATTTTTTAATGCCAATATATTTGAAGGAAAGTATTGTAGTAATTTATGGAGCAAATGAATTAGGAATGCAAATTTATAAAGGATCAGGTATCAATCCAGGATTTTGTGGAGTTGTACCTAATGTAAATTTTTTTATAGATAATAAAGCTAGTTCAATTAAAAAGATGGATGATATACTAGTTGTAACATTGGCTACATTCAAAAAAATGATTTTAGGATTAAAAAATAATGCAGAAATTAATATTATTATAGCCACGTTGAATATAAGTGAATCTGAAAAAATAGAAACTAAATTATCTAAACAGTTTAATGATGATCAAAATAATGTGTTTAATATTTTTTCTATGGTATCTTATGATTTGCAGATAGATAAATATGGTCTTTATAAAAAAAGACGTGTATGGATAAATCCATTCTTATTTGAAGGATATGATCATATAGATGATTTTAATCAAAATCCATATCAATACTTAAATGAAGTAAATAGTAAAGAACCAAAATATGTTATGACTTCATTTAATAATTTTGAATATCCTGAAATAAAAAGTAGATATTGGAATAGTGAAGATGGATTGAGGAAAACTATTTGTGCAAAAGAAAAATACAAAAATAATATATATATGTTAGGGTATTCTCGCATTAGAGGATTAGGAAGTGAAGATAAATATACAATACCTAATCAACTACAGTATTTAATAGATGATGAAAATATGGAATATAGAGTATATAATTATGCCCAACCTTACGAGGAGGA
The DNA here is from genome assembly GCA_002007295.1 of Candidatus Epulonipiscioides saccharophilum. Taxonomy (GTDB): domain Bacteria; phylum Bacillota; class Clostridia; order Lachnospirales; family Cellulosilyticaceae; genus Epulonipiscioides; species Epulonipiscioides saccharophilum. Next base: position 2,963 of record LNZM01000049.1, read on the forward strand.
TTTACAAGCGAGTATCATACCTCTTTTTATGAAATTAAAACAAATAAAACTTAATGAAGGAGATATAGTTATATTACCTGCAACACATAAACCAGGTGTAGTATATGATTATGAATATATATTGCAATTAACTGCAACATTAAAAAAAATAAAATTATATTGTGATAATTATAAAGTTAAATTATATTTTATTTACTGGCAACGTATTTTTGATAAGCCAATTTGCACAGATAAAGAATTGAACTTATATAATTATTTTAAAGTAGTATGCAAGGAACGAAGAATAAATGAGGAATCAAGACAATATTATCACACATTAGCAATTAAATCATCAAAAATAATTAAAGGTATATGCTTAGTGAATGAAATCAATTATATTGATCCAAGTTCTATGTTTAGTGATTCAAAAATGAATAATAAAATTTTTATTGATCCTGGTCATTATAGTCCAAAAGCAAATGAAGAAATTGCTAAATTAATATTTCAAGAGATATTTATTAAAGATGGTGTTAAATTGATTTGTGATAGTAATAATCAATGGATTCAAAAACAAATAAATACAAGACTTAAAATGATTTTAACAGACGAAGTTTATTATAAATTGGACAAGTATGTGACAAATTTAAAACAACTTAGCCGATCAATAGAAATAATGAATAATGCCAATCCGGGGGGGGGGGGGTATAGGTTGCATAGTCGTAAATTGCAATCCTTTTACCCTAGGTCATAGATATCTAATAGAAATTGCTGCTAAACAAGTTGATTTATTATATATTTTTGTTGTAGAAGAAAATAAATCAGTTTATACGTTTGAAGAAAGATTTGAATTAGTAAAAGAAAATTGCAAAGATCTTAATAATGTAATGGTTGTCCCAAGTGGTAATTTCATTATTTCCCAAATGACTTTTCCAGCATATTTTAACAAAGAGAATGTTAAAAAAGGAGATGTAATGTCAGGACCAGATGTAGATTTAGGAATTTTTTGTTTAAAGATTGCACCTGAATTGAATATTACAAAGAGATTTGTTGGTGAGGAGCCGAATTGTGTGGTTACGAATAATTATAATATTGAAATGAAAAAGATGTTGCCTAATTATGGGATAGAATTAATTGAAATTCCAAGAAAAAATATAGGTACAGATATTATTAGTGCATCTAAAGTGCGAAAATGTATTATAGAAGAGACTTATGATATGCTTAAACAATTAGTACCTGAGACGACATTGGAATTTTTAATTGCTAAACATAAAAGATAATATTAAACGAGATGGTCCAACTATATATAGTTAGACCATCTTATTATTCTCGATTTTATTGTATTTTTTATACGCAATATAAAATTGTTTCGTTATCAATAGGTGAATAATGTCGCAAATAACAAATATAATTAGGATTAATACTTTTGATCCAATTCAGGATTATTATAACATCTTCTAACTTATGATAAACGGAAATAGCTAATTTGGGCTTATATTTTCGAATAAGTTGTTCGCCACCTTGTAATGCTGCAAGTTCTGCACCTTCAATATCCATTTTTATAAATGTTGGAATTTCACGAGGGGTTGAATTATGGATAAATATATTGTCTAATGTATCAACATTAATTATTACATTTCCATTTGGATCTATATAATTATTTGGTCCAAAAGAGTTATCATTTTGAAATGATACTGTATCCTTTTTATTCCATAAACCAATATCATAAAGTTCATAATTTTTTATATTATAGGCATCTAAAAGTAATCGAGAAATAATGACAAATTGTGTAATAGGTTCAAATAAATATATTTTTTTATACATATAATTAGTATTTTGGGCAAAGATGACTGAACTCATACCATTAAGTACACCAGCATCTACAAAAACTTCATTATTATTGAAATGTATAATATTTTCATCAAAATATTGTGTTTTATATGGTTGAAAATTAGGATAATAATAATGAATGATATTATACATATGAGTTTGATTAGATAGCAACAAATTGGTTGTAGATGGTTTTAGACATAATACAATAGGTATATTGGAATAATAATTCAAAAAATCTTTTGAAGATATTATCTTTTTTCCAAAAATTGATCCTATTTCAAATCGATTATTAATAAAAAATGTATCTTTGTCTATATTTTCGATCTGTTCAAATATTAAGAATCGATTTTTAGTAAAGTTATAGATTATAATGAAAGAATCAATAGACTTTGTTAACTTTTTTTGTAAATTAATAGGTTGCAGTGATGGAATTAAAGGATTCACACTAAAGTAAGATATGATATTATTTTTATCAATACCATTAGAAATTAAAAAATCAATTATATCTTCTAAATGCTCTATTGATGCTATAATAATCGGTAAATTCGAAAAATCTTTTATTAATTGTTCTGGAGATATTACAGGACAACCTTCTATAAATGGTGTTTCTTGATAACTTTGAGCACAAAAAATAATTTTTTTAATATTTTTCAACATATGAAATATAGCTTGTCCAAATTGACCACAGCCGTAAATTATAATTTTGGGATTAGCTAAATTAGCGATAGCTTTTTGATAAGGTTCCCAGTATTTTAAAAACACGATATTATTGAATATAACTGGATATTCATATGTTGATAATGAACCTAATTCAAATGCACTTTGCTCGGTTTGTGTATAAGCATATTGAATACGTTTATTAAATATTTGGCGAGATAAATCATCCGATAAACTATCATATGCTTCTTTCATTTCAGTAAATGTTATTGGTACTTTGCTTACTAATGATAAACTCATATAATAACCTCCAATTTTTAAAATGACTTTTGAATAGTTTTGGCAAAAAAAAAAAAAATATACTAAATTTTAATATTTGGATGAATATTTTTGAATATACTGATAATAATATCTAAAATTTTACAATGATGAGATTATCTGCTTTAATATATGAACCAAATAAGTAAATTAAGATAATATAATTATGACTATGTATTAAAATTAACTTAAATGAGATGGTCTCATTATATACGCCATTAAACCATCTCGTTATTCTCGATTTTATAATCTTTTTATACGCAATATAAAACTGTTTCGCCAGCAAACAATGAGTAATGTCGTAAATAAAAAATATACGCAGGGTTAATACTTTTAATCCAATTTAAAATTATTATAACATCTTCTAGTTTATGATAAACGCAAATGGCTAATTTTGGCTTATATTTTCGAATAAGTTGTTCGCCACCTTGTAATGCTGCAAGTTCTGCACCTTCAATATCCATTTTTATAAATGTTGGAATTTCACGATGAGTTGAAGTATTGATAAAAATATTGTCCAATGTATCAACATCAATTACTACATCTCCGCTTGAATCTATATGATTCGCTCCAGCATTGTTACAAATTTGAAATTGTAGGATATCCTTTTTATTCCATAAGCCAATGTTAAAAAGTTCAAAATTTTTTATGTTATAGGAATCTAAAATTAATTGAGTAATATTGGCAGATTGTGTAGCAGGTTCAAATAAATATATTTTTTTATATATATAATTAGCCTTTTGGGCAAAGATAATTGAAGTAATACCATTTAAAACACCAACATCTACAAAAACTTCGTTATTATTGAAATGTATAATATTTTCATCAAAATATTGTGCTTTTTGCACTTTTTGGAAATCAAAATAATAAAGTATATTATGCATGTTAATTTGATTAAATCTTAAAAAGTCTATCAGCAAAAAATCCATCGCAAATTCTTTTAAAGATAATATAATTGATGAATTAGAATAATAATCTAAAAAATCTTTTGAAGACATTATATTTTTTCCAAAAATTGATCCTATTTCAAATCTATTATTAATAAAACATGTATCTGTATCTATATTTTCAATGTATTCAAATATTAAGGACCCATTTTTAGTGTAGTTATATATTATAATGAAAGGATCAATATATTTTGCTAATTTTTCTTGGAAACTAACAGTTTGTAATGATGGAATAAGAATATTTGTACTAAAATAAGATATGATATTATTTTTATCAATACCCTTAGAAATTAGAAAATCAATTATATCTTCGAAATAATCCATTGATGCTATAATAATTGGCAAATTTGAGAAATCTTTTATTAATTGTTGTGGCGATATTACGGGACAATCTTCTATAAAGGGAGTTTCTTTATAGCTTTGGGCACAAAAAATAATTTCTTTAATATTTTTTAACATATGAAATATAGCTTGGCCAAATTGACCACAACCATAAATTATAATTTTAGGATTAGCTAAATTAGCGATAGCTTTTTGATAGGGTTCCCAGTGTTTTAAAAAGACTATATCATTGAATATAGGTGGATATTCGTATGTTGATAATGAGCCTAATTCAAATTTACTTTGTTCGGTTTGTGTATAAGCAAATTGAATACGTTTATTGAATATTTGACGAGATAAATCATCAGCTAAACTATCATATGCTTCTTTCATCTCAGTAAATGTTATTGGTAATGTACTTACTAGTGATATATCCATATAAAAACCTCCAATTTTAAAAATGATTTTTAAATAGTTTTAGCAAAAAAAAAAAAAAAAAATATACTATATAACAATATTTTAGTAAGTATTTCTTAGTATATTTATGATAATATCTAAAACTTTACAATTATGGGACTATCTGCTATAATTAAAAATAAAAAGGAGGATTTATATATGGGAATAGGAATTTTGTATTTAATTATTGGATTATCAGCTTCTACAGTTGGAGCAATATCAGGATTAGGCGGAGGAGTAATAATTAAACCGGTATTAGACTTTTTTGGTCATTATGATATGGCAACGATAGGTATTCTTTCATCCGGTACAGTGTTATCTATGGCCATTGTTTCATTGGCCAAAAAATTTATATCAAAAACAGCAGTATTTGAATATAAGAAATTATTGACACTTTCATTGGGTGCGATTCTAGGAGGATTTTTAGGAAAATACATATTTGATATATTTGCTGATGTAGTACCGATATCAATAGCGAAGATAATTCAATCAGTATTGTTAACATTAATGATGTTTAGTATTTTAATGTTTAATATATTTAAAAGTAAAATTAAGACATTCAATACTTCGAATATACTGGTATGCCTAAGTGCAGGATTAATAATGGGTACCATATCAGCCTTTTTGGGAATAGGAGGAGGCCCAGTAAATGTTGCATTAATCATAATATTGTTTTCTTGCAATGCAAAAGATGCGGCAATATATTCCATATTTACAATATTTTTTTCACAGATCTCAACATTGGCAAGTACGTTTTTTACGGTAGGATTTGGAGTATATGATTTAAGTACGATTCCATATATGATAGTAGGTGGAATTGCAGGCGGATTTTTAGGAGATAAATTTAATAAGAAACTTACTGTTTATCAAGTCGAACAATTATTTAGTTTAATAATGATATTAGTGATTTGTTTGAACATAATTAATATATTTAAAGTAATTGTATAATTAAACTAATAGTATGTTATAGTAACTGTCCATAATGTGGGCAGTTTTTTATATTACAAATTAATGACAAGTATGTAACTGATATCTAATAACGAATTATTATGTGTTATAATTATTATATACTTTAAAATGAAGGAGAGATAATCAAGATTGTATAAAAGATAAAATAACTACAAGGAGGAGACATTTTGAAAAAATATTTAATACAAATTTTAATACTTTTTTTAATATTACCAATTGTAATATATGGTGAGTACATGAAAGATAATGAAATATATGAAAGTCTAAAACCATTTTTGCAAGAGTTACAGGGAGTAAAAGAACTTTACATAGGATCAAGTATAACTATAAACAATAATATTCAGCCTCTTGAAAATGATACAGTTACTATAAAAGAAATAGAAATGCTAGAACAAAATAATGGAGATTTAGTTAGTATACTTATGGACGGAAAAGTTAGCAACGTTATGGTACGTAATGATGGTAAAAAATTAATATTGGAAATTGAAAATAGTATTAGAGAAATTCCTGTATCTATAATGCCATTTGAAAATGATACTATATCAGAAATAGAAAGTTTTGATAAAGATGGAGTTACAATTATAGAATTCAAATTAAAAAAGAATACTCACATAGAAACAATGCTAACGAATGATCGAAGTGAAATAATAATTCAATTTTATGGAAAACCGATTGAAATTATTGTGGCAGGAACAGATGACTTAGGAGATTATCTTGTTTTAAATAATTTAAAAAGTACAGAAGTAAATTTTAACTTAGATCATAATGCTAAAAAATTGAAAATAAAAATTCCTCATAATTATTTAAAAGAGCAACAAGAATGGTTAAATTTTAATGGTGAATATATAGATAAAATTAAAATAAATAATGCTATAGGTGGTTTAGAAATAGACATAGATTTAAGTGAGGTTAATTTTAATTATGTATTTGAAGAAAAACAGCAAGCATTATTTATTAGATTTCAAAAAATTCCAGAAGATATTGGAGAAGCTTTTTTTGGGGAAATAATTTTAGGAGATGCATTTATGGGACAAGCAGATCTTATTTTTGATTCGAAATTAGAAAATATAGAAAAAACAAAACAAATAAATTTGATTAAAAAGCCATTAATGATCGATAAGGCATCAAATTCATTATTATTAGCGCAATATAACACTGAAAAATTGCAAATCATAGATAATTATAGAGAACGAGAAATTATTTTAGATTTAGGTGCAAATTACTCATCTATATATAAAACGGCAAAATTAAAAATTAATAGTAATAATATTCGTGAAATTGAAATTGTTAATGCGGACACTACTAAATTAATAATAAAAAGTGATCACATATGCACCTATAACAGAAGTGAGATAGATAATGGATTAAAGATAGAAGTTGTCAGACCCAAAGAAAAATTTAATAAGATATTGATGTTAGACATTGGACATGGTGGAAAAGATCCTGGCAGTATAGGAAATGGTTTGATTGAGAAAGAACTTAATATGATGCAAACATTAGCAATTAAAGATTTTATTGAAAAAAATTCTGATATTAAAGTTTATATGACAAGAGAAGATGATCAAACATTGACCTTAACATATAGGACAGACTTAGCCAACGAAATTGGTGTAGATTTATTTTTAAGTGTTCATAATAATTCTCACACTAAAGATACTCCAACTGGAAGTGAAGTTTTCTATTTTCCAAAAGAGTTTGATACTAGTAGTAAAATTTTAGCTGAAAATATGATTGAAAAAATTGTTGCTTATACAGGTATGTTTAATAGAGGGGCTAAACCTTCTGAAAAATTGGTTGTTCTTAGAACTAGTCAAATGCCTTCTTTATTAGTGGAAGGTGGATTTTTATCTAATGAAGAAGATGCTAAACGATTAATGCAAGATGAATTTACTATAAATTATGCCAAAGCTATTGCAGAAACAATAATAGACTTTTTAAACTAAATTAGATGATTGACTTATAGTATACCTGAAACTGGGTATACTATATTTAATATATTAATTTGAAATTCAAAGCATAAGGAGACAGTTAAATGATACCAATTTCTAAAATAGATTACAACCTAGATATTTACAAAAAAAATAAAGTTATCATGATAGGTGTAGGGAAAGAAGCAACTAAAATATTAAAGATATTTAAATATTTTGAGATTGAAGTTAGTGCATTTTATAATTATAGTAATCAAAAAATAAGTAGATATATAAATCCTGACTTAATAATAAACGAACAGGAATTACGAAAAATTGTAAGTGAAAAAGATACATTAATACAAATGGCTTTGCCAAAACAGTATAATGATGAAATTAATGAATTAATAAAAAAGATGAATATTACAACTTTTATCAACTATGAAGAAGCTGAAAATATATTAATTTTCTTAAAAGTTTCTCAAAAGATGGTAAATACGCATGATTTTTTTAATAAAGGACTAAAAGTTTGGCGTACTCGTAAAGATAGTACTCTGCAAGGTTTGAATCATTTTTTATCAATATATGATTTTAAACAAACTATCCTGGTTTGTATGCCTCCTAAGACTGGTGATCATACTTTGAAATACACTTTTGAAGAAAATGATATAGATTGTTATTTTTGTTATCATTTTTTAGATAATTTTGCTAATGAGATAAATTTGGATGAAAATAATAAAATAAAATTTATTGTAGGATTGAGAGAACCAATCGGACAAAATATATCCATACTATATCAGATACTAGAAGGCATTAGTCATCTGTCATCATTTTTATTAGTTCAAACATTAAAAATATCTTTAAAAGAAAAAAGGGATATACAACAAATATTTAAAGAATTACTATTATTATATAATTATCCAGGTAATATGGAGAATACCAAATATAGTGATGAAATACAGCATATTATTCCTTTTTTAATTCAACAATGGATTCCTCAATTTTGTGAAAATATAATAGATATTATGAAATATCCTTTTGATAAAGACAAAGGATATTCGATTATTAAAGAAAAAAATATTGAAATATTTGTATATCAATTAGAAAAATTAAACAATCTAATACCAGAATTATCTCAATGGACAGGTGTACATTTTGATAAATTAGAGAATGGAAATATTACAGCAGATAAATGGACAGCAGATTCATATAAACAAGCTCAAAACGAACTAGTTATAACTCAAGAATATTTTGATGCATGTTTCAATGAACCATATGTTAAACATTGTTATTCAGATGAAGATATTGAAAAATTTAAAGCTAAGTGGAAAAATCATATACGTTAGGAGTGAACAAATATGTCGCACTTGGATAGATTAGAAGCAGAAGCAATTTATATTTTACGTGAAGTTGTAGCTGAATGTGAAAAGCCTGTTATGCTTTATTCAATAGGCAAGGATAGTTCATGTCTGCTGCATTTGGCATTAAAAGCTTTTTATCCAGAAAAACCTCCGTTTCCTTTATTGCATATAGATACTACATGGAAATTTAAAGAAATGATAGAATTTAGAGATCATGTAGTCGAGCAATCAGGTGTTGAAATGTTAGTGTATACGAATGAAGAGGGTATAAAAAATAATATTAATCCTTTTGACTATGGAAGTATTTATACAGATATTATGAAAACGGAGGCTTTAAAAAAAGCTTTGGATAAATATAAATTTTCAGTAGCATTTGGTGGAGCTAGACGTGATGAAGAAGCTTCTCGGGCCAAAGAACGTATTTTTTCTTTTAGAAATAGCACACATACTTGGGATCCTAAAAATCAGCGCCCTGAACTATGGAATTTATATAATACTCAAATAAATAAAGGTGAAAGTATTAGGGTATTTCCTATTTCCAATTGGACTGAAAAAGATGTTTGGCAATATATAAAACAAGAAAATATTGAAATTGTTCCATTATATTTTGCAAAAGAACGACCTGTTGTATGGCGAGATGGAAATTTAATAATGTTTGATGATGATAGAATGCAGTTAAGACCTGGAGAAGAAGTAAAAATGCGGACGGTAAGATTTAGAACATTAGGATGTTATCCTTTAACAGGAGCTACATTATCAAGTGCAGATACTTTAGATAGTGTTATAAAAGAAACGCTGAGTACCAGTTCATCGGAAAGAGTTACAAGAATTATTGATCATGAAGCACGTGGAAGTATGGAGCGTCGTAAGAAGGAGGGATATTTCTAACATGATAAGTAGTACATTGTTAAAGTTTATTACTTGTGGTAGTGTGGATGATGGAAAGTCTACTTTAATTGGACGAATGCTTTACGATGCAAAGTTGATATTTAAAGAACAAGAAGAGGCTCTTGTAATAGATAGCAAACAAGGAAGTGCAGGAAATGAAATTGATTACGCCCTTTTATTAGATGGTCTTATGGCAGAACGAGAACAAGGAATTACAATAGATGTTGCTTATAGATATTTTAATACAGAAATACGTAGTTTTATAGTCGCAGATACTCCAGGACACGAAGAATATACTAGAAATATGGCCGTTGGAGCTTCGTTTTGTGATTTAGCTATTATATTAATTGATGTTACTAAAGGAATTTTAAGACAAACCAAACGTCATACTAGAATTTGTAATTTAATGGGAATACGAAATTTTGTATTTGCAGTTAACAAAATGGATTTAATAAATTATGATCAACTAATATTTGGAAATATAAAAAATGAAATATATAAATTAATGGAAGGATTTAGTTACCAAAGTTTATTTATAATACCTGTGGCAGCATCTAAAGGAGATAATGTCACTAGATTATCAATAAATATGTCATGGTATGAAGGTATTCCGTTACTTCAGTATTTAGAAGAAGTGAATATTGTTATTTCAGCAATGGAACAACCATTTTTAATGACTGTACAAAGAGTTAGTCGTCCAGATCATACTTTTAGAGGTTTTCAAGGTCAAGTTATTCAAGGTAAAATATCTTTAAAAGATAATGTTTATATATTTCCAAGTGGAGAAGAAGCTACGATTAAGCAAATACTATTAATGGATCAAGAAGTTATTAATATGGATACTAAACAAGCTGTGACATTAGTTTTAGATCGAGAGGTGGATTGTTCAAGAGGATGTGTTATTACAAAAAATGAAATACAATCGATAGCTCGTTTATTTAGAGCAAATTTATTATGGATGGATGATGAAGAATTAATTGTAGGAAGAAATTATTTACTAAAAGTAGGTACTAAAATGGTACCGGCGACAATAATAAAAATTCATTATTGTGTTGATGTAAATTCTGGAAAACATATTTTACAAGAACAGGCTAAAAAAAATGACTTGATTAATTGTGATATTTCATTATCTGAAAAAGTGGTATTAGATAAATTTGAAAAAATGCCTGAATTAGGAAGATTTATTTTGATTAATAGAATTACAAATATGACTTCAGCTTGTGGAGTAATTGAACACATTCTAAATCGATCTGATAATTTAACTTGGCAAAATCTTGATGTAACAAAAGAAACTCGTTCTATGTTAAAAAATCAAGTGCCAAAAACAATATGGTTTACTGGATTATCTGGTTCTGGAAAATCAACTATTGCAAATGCTTTGGAAAAGATGTTAGCGCTTCTTGGAAAACATACAATGTTATTAGATGGTGATAATATTAGGATTGGACTTAATAATAATTTAGGATTTTCAGAAGTAGATAGAGTAGAAAATATCCGTAGAATTGCAGAAGTAAGTAAATTATTGAATGATGCTGGAATTATTGTATTAGTTGCAGCTATTTCACCGTTTGCAAGAGATAGAGAAAGTGCTAAAAAAATTATAGGGAAAGATTTTATTGAGATTTATGTTGAGACTTCTTTAGAAGAATGTGAACGTCGAGACACTAAAGGTTTATATAAAAAAGCTAGAGAAGGAAAAATTATTAATTTTACTGGAATTTCGAGTCCTTATGAAATACCTTCAAATCCCGATTTTATTGCTAACACACAAAATGATAGTATAGAAGAAATTGTGAGTAATATTTTAAAATTTTTAAATTATTAATTAAGCTTAGCAATTATAAGAAAGGTAGATAATTATGAAAGTAGTAATATTAGCTGGTGGATTTGGCACAAGAATTAGTGAAGAAAGTTATCAAAAACCAAAACCTATGATAGAAATAGGAGGTATGCCAATTTTATGGCATATAATGAAATCTTATTCGTTGTATGGATTTAATGAATTTATAATTTGTTGTGGTTATAAAGGGCATATGATTAAACAATATTTTGCAGATTATTATTTGCATCGTAGTGATATGACTTTTGACTTTACAAATAATAATACTGTGACTATACACAATAATATTGCAGAACCATGGAAAATAACGGTTGTAGATACAGGACTTAATACTATGACAGGCGGGCGTGTTAAAAGAATTCAAAAATATGTGGGAGAAGAACCATTTTTTTTAACTTATGGAGATGGTGTAAGTGATATAGATATTGATCAACTATTAAAATTTCATAAATTTCATAATAAAATAGTAACGATAACTGCTGTTAAACCAGAAGGAAGATTTGGAGTTTTAGATATTAATGAAGATAATGTGATAAATTCCTTTCGAGAAAAATCTCAACAAGATATAGGTTGGATTAATGGTGGTTTTATGGTATGTGAAGCTGAAATTTTTAATTATATTCAAGGTGATGAAATAACGTTTGAAAAAGAACCTCTTGAGATGGTGGCTGATCAAAAATTATTAATTGCATATAAACATCAAGGATTTTGGCAATGTATGGATACTACACGTGATAAGATCTATTTAGAAACTTTACTTGAAAAAAATGCTGCGCCTTGGAAAAAATGGTAGAATACTTATCTAAAGGAGTTGTTCTATGAAAGAATTTTATAAAAATAAAAAAGTACTAGTTACTGGACATACTGGATTTAAAGGCAGTTGGTTATGTAAATGTCTTTTACATTTAGGGGCAAATGTAGTCGGTATAAGCTTAGATCCTCCTACTAATCCAAATTTATTTGAATTAACTAATTTAAAAAATAATATAAAAAGTATAATTTGTGATATAAGAGATTTGGAACAATTAAAAAATATCTTTTTATTAGAGCAGCCAGAGATTGTGTTTCATTTAGCAGCACAATCTATTGTAAGAGAATCTTATATTAATCCAGTATATACGTATGAAACAAATATAATGGGAACAATTAATATTTTAGAATGCATTAGAATGACTGAATCAGTTAAATCATTTCTCAATATTACTACGGATAAAGTATATAAAAATCGAGAGTGGGAATGGAGTTATAGAGAAATAGAAGAATTAAATGGATTTGATCCATATTCAAATAGCAAATCATGTTCAGAATTGGTAACAGATAGTTATAAAAATTCGTTTTTTAATAATAAAAACATAGCTATTTCCACTGCTAGAGCAGGTAATGTTATTGGCGGTGGAGACTTTGCTGATAATAGAATTATTCCAGATTGTATAAGAGCAATTCAAAATAATAATACATTAATTATAAGAAACCCTCACTCTATAAGACCTTATCAGCATGTGTTAGAACCGATATATGCATATCTTTTAATTACAAAAATGCAATATAAAAATATTAAATTTTCAAGTAGTTATAATATAGGACCAAATGATAATGATTGTATTACAACGGAACGATTAATAGAATTTTTTATTAATGCTTGGGGAAATGATCTTAAAGTAGAAATTATACCAAGCAATGATTTTCATGAAGCTCAAATATTAAAATTAGATTGTGCTAAAATTAAGTCAGTACTTAAATGGCAACCTAAATGGAATATTGAAACTGCAGTGAATAAAATAGTGGATTGGACTCGGTGTTATATAAATAAAGAAGATATAAATAAAATTATGGAGTTGCAAATTGAAGAATTTTTATTTGATTATATAATGTAAAAAAGGAGAATGAAATGTTTAATTTTAAATATTATGATGATGTTATAGAATTAGATCCTATGGTAATAGAAGATAAACGTGGTTATTTTATGAAAAGTTATGAAAAAGAAATTTTTGCTAAACATGGTATAGTAGGAGAAATTAGTGAAAATATTTCATCTTATTCTACAAAAGGAGTTTTAAGAGGAATGCATTTTCAATCAAAAAATCCTCAAATAAAAATTTTAAGAGTAGCAATGGGAGAAATAGTTGATGTAGTTGTTGATATAAGAAAAAATTCTCCAACTTTTAAAAAGTGGTATAAATTTAATCTTTCTAGTGAAAACAAAAAAATGATAGTAGTTCCTGCTGGCTTTGCTCATGGATTTTTAACTTTGTCTGATATAGCAATCGTGTCTTATAGTTGTATTGGAAAATATTTAAAAGAATATGATACTGGTATAGTATATAATGATAAAGATATAAATATTGAGTGGCCCTTTGATTTAGTAAATGAAATAATTATTTCAGATAAAGATAAAAGTCTTCCAACTTTGGCTGAAATGGAAACCATGTTATAAAAGGAGGATAATTTAATGAAGCAAGTAGTCATAACGGGTGCAACAGGATATATAGGTAGAAATTTAACGAAATATTTAGCATTAAAAAATATAAAAGTATATGCGGTGGTTAGAAATAAACAGTCTAATATAAATACTATTTCAGATTACGAGAATGTAGAAATTATATATTGTGATTTAAAAAACATTCAAGAAATAGAAAGTAAATTACCACTGAATATTGATGTTATTTATCATTTTGCTTGGGAAGGTTTATATAAGGAACATAGAAGTAATTATAATATACAATTAGATAATATAGCTTCAACTGCAAAATTACTGGAGATTGCTGCATCATTGAATATTAAAAAATTTATATTTCCAGACAGTCTGATAGGTAATGAATGTTTAATGTATTTGGATAATAATATTTTGCCGATAAATATTAATAATATATATGGATTAGCAAAATATATGGCAAATAAAATGAATAGAATTATAGCCTCCAATTTAAATATAGAATATATTTCGGCAATAATTTCAAATGTTTATGGTGGTGATGAGAAATCAACTCGTTTAATATGTTCTATGATTCCAAAAATGTTAAAAGAAGAAGATGTAGCTTTTACTCTAGGAGAACAATTATATGACTTTATATATATTGATGACGCTATTAAAATGTTTTATTTAATAGGTGAAAGTGGTAAACCATTTAAGGAATATTATATTGGAAATGCAATTCAACGTCCATTAAAAGAATTTTTGTATGAACTTAAAGAAGCTACGGGATATGAAAAATCATTAAATCTTGGCAAAATACCTTTTAATGGAATATCTGTGGATTATACTAAAATGGATACTAAAAGTATTGAAAATGACTTTGGATTTAAAGCTAAAATAGGATTTAAAGAAGGAATAAAAAAAACTATTGCATATAATAATATGTAGAAAAAATTTATTCGTATGGAGGATATATTATAGAAAAACTTAATATATCCTTTTACCTTTATATTATATTTGACTAGATAAATTTTGAATGAATTGTTTGGCATTTTCCGTGTTTACTTTTTTAATTTGTGAATTTATAGCTAATTCATATATTTCTGTTCCTCGAACTGTATTCCACCAATAATGAGAGAGATCACTATTAGGAAAGTCCCAAGGTTTTATAGGACCTAAATAGTGAATGATTTTTGGCTTTTGTCTAGAGTTAATATATTGAGTATACATATATTCTGGAGTATATTTTCTTAAAAGTTCCAGAACAAAGTCACTTTGTTTTACGCAAACTTGCCATGTTGGGTCTAATATATAAATTGATTTATCTTGAAAACTTATATTTAAAATAGTTTCTTCTAGTACTAAATTAGAATTATTAACCTGTAGTAATAATTGATCTGATGAAATCTTATCTCCAATCTCTTTCAAATTTAATACAAACATTCCACTCATAAAATAATCGAATATATTTTTAAGTTTTATTTTTTGATTATTGTATTTATTAGCCCATGGACGTCGTGCATTGGTAGCTATATAATTTATACCAGTACTGGCAGCTAAATCGTAATTTGTTAAATCTAATTCTAAAAGCTTAGAAATATCTTCTAATATAATAAGATCAGAATCTAAAAATAATACTTTATCATAATGATTCATTATTTCTGGAATTAAAAGCTTGTAATAACTGACATCGACCCAATGAGCCTTAGCTAAATATAAGTTATAATTACTCATTAAATATCCAACATCATAAAATCTAATACTAAAATTATTTTTATTTTTAATTAGTCGATAAAATAAATTTTTATTTTCTTGTGTTAAATTTTTATTAAAACAGACAATATCATATTGATAGTCATCACTAGAATTTTTAATTACGGATAATATAGTTGCTGCTGCACCAATTATAAATTCGTTACTAAAAGTTAGAACAATAGCTTTATTATGATCTTTAATTATAGGTAAAATGGAGTCTTGAATTTCTGTATGCTCAATTTTACACCAATCTAATTCTCGTAATTTATATTTATTTTGATTTTTTAAATAGGTATAATATACACCAAGTAAACGTTCACTAATATAGTATAATATTTTTAGACCTTCGATTGAATAATTCGAAAAATCTATACGTTTTTCTAATTCATCTAAAATTTTAAAACTCCAATTGCAGTACTCATTAAATAACTCCTTTTTCATCACATAAAGTTGTCCTGGATAATATACATAGCCATTTAAATATTCATGAGCAGCAACGGAGAACTCGGGGGAGAATTCATCTATTAAGTTTAAGGCTAGTTGTAGTTTATTGTCTAATACAGAAGGGACATCAAATTGTTGCATAACAGTAATATCCCAATCTAGATGTGAAGTAATAATCATGTCGTACGGTTCTATAGCATCTTTCATGGCCTGATCGAAGAGGTTGAGTTTTTGAATATTAGAATTATTTAAGTATTCGAATTTAATAGGAGGATCGATAGTTGGATGTTCATCGAAATAAGGAGCGGGGAATTCGAAATTAGTTTTTGGATTATTTCTAATATTGCTATTAGAGAAACTAAGATATTTATTTTGAGTACATAATCCATAATAATCGGCATCGACATTTTTCCAAGCCCAATATTGTACAGTTAATTCTTGATATCTATTATATTTATCAGAGATATTGTCGCCAATATCATCTCGAAAAAATGAGTTTATTACTTTTTCCTCTCGAGCTTGAGTGAGGATATTTTGGTAAATAGAATTATCAATTGTAATAGTTTTTTCTGTATCATGAGATACAAATATTTTTATACTTTTCATTTATTAGGCTGTCCTTTCTATAATAAACTAATATTATTTATTATGGTATATTTTTAAAAAATGATACATTAAGTGATAATTATATGATAGTATTAATTATAAAAGCGACAACTAGAAATTGTCGCTAAAAAGAATTTATAATCAGTAAATATATATAATTTATAGTGTATTAAAAAAATCTTGAATTATTTTTTGTGTATATTTAGTAGTAGCATTTTTCATTTGAGAATTTATAGCTAATTCATATATTTCTGTTCCATGAATTGTATCCCACCAATAGTTTGCTAATGCATAGTCTGGATAATTCCAAGGTTTATTGATACCAATATAATGAATAATTTTAGGATTTTGGATCGCTTCTATACATGATTGATATAAATATTCGGGTAAATATTCTTTCAATAGTTTTTGAGAAATAGTATTTGCATTACTACCTAAGAAAGAAGGTGTATTCCAATTTAAATCTAACTGATAAATTTTTTCGTGAAAAAGTTCATTTATTATGTCTTGTTCGGGAGCAATATATAGTTTTTTTGCTTTATTAAATAAAGTTTGCAATAAATTATCTCCAAAATTTATCTGGTCATTAATGATTTCTTGTACATTAAATAAAGATACACCTACATTAATATAATTAAATTTATTTGTTAAATTGATTTGTTTTGTTAAATAATTATGCATCCAAGGCATTTTCGAAGAACGAGATATACCTATAAGATCAGGACAAGCTGCTAAATAATATCCAGTTAAATCTAAATTTAAAAGATAAGAGATGTCATTCATCAAAATTAAGTCTGTATCTAAAAATAAAACTTTATTATATGAAGTCAATAACTCAAAAATTAAAAATTTTGAATAAATATCAATAGACCAATACATATTTTTAGGAACATGAAGAGAAGGATCATTACTCATTATAAAACCAATATCATAAAATCTAAGGCTGATATTATTTTTTTCTTTAGTGAGGCGATATAATAAATCTTTATTATTTTGATATAAATTTTTATTAAAACATATAATATCATATTGATTTTCATCAGTAGAAGTGTTAATTAAGGACATTATAGTTGCCGCAGCTGGCATAACAAAGTTATTATCAAAAGTAAGTAAAATAGCCTCTTTATTATTAATAAACGCAGGTAAAATAGGATCCTGAGTTTCGACATGTTCAATTTTGCACCAATCTAATTCTTTCAATTTATACTTATTTTGATTTTTTAAATGTGTATAATATATACCAAGTAAACGTTCGCTAATATAGTATAATATTTTTAAACCCTCTATTGAATAATCAGAAAAATCTATACGCTTTTCTAATTCATCTAAAATTTTAAAGCTCCACTTACAGTAATCATTAAATAGATCTTTTTTCATCACATAAAGTTGACCTGGATAATACACATATCCATTTAAATATTTATGAGCATCAACAGAAAACTCGGGTGAGAATTCATCTATTAACTCCAAGGCTAGTTTAAGCTTATTATCTAATACAGAAGGGACATTAAACTGTTGTATCACAGTAATATCCCAATTCAGATGAGACGTAATAATCATATCGTACGATTCAATTTCATCTTTCATGTTCGCTTCAAACAGATTCATTTTTTTAATATTAGCTTTATTTAAATATTCAAATTTAATAGGAGGATCGATAGTCGGATGCTCATCAAAATAAGGAGCAGGGAATTCAAAATTAGTTTTTTGATTATTTCGAATATTATTTTTGGAGAAACTAAGATATTTATCTTGAGTACATAATCCATAATAATCGGCATCAATATTTTTCCAAGCCCAATACTGTACAATTAATTCTTGATATTTGCTATATTTACTAAAAATATTATCGCCAGTATTAATTTGAATAAATGTGGAATTTTCAACATTTTGAGTAATTACATTTTGATAAAGAGAGTTATTAACTATAATAGTTTTTTCTGCATCATGAGCTACAAATATTTTTATGTTAGACATAAAGTAACAACCTTTCTTTAATAATATAATATTAATTTTTACAGTATTTTTCTAAAAATATATCAATTGATAATTATTTGATAGTAGTAATAAAAAGCGACAGATAAAAACTGTCGCTAAAAAAATATAATCAATAAATATATATAATTTATTGTATATTTAAAAAATCTTGAATTATTTTTTGTGTATATTTAGTAGCAGTATTTTTAATTTGAAGATTTATCGCTAGTTCATATATTTCTGTTCCACGAATTGCATCCCACCAATAATTTGCTAATGCATAGTCTGGATAATTCCAAGGTTTACCATCAGCAACATAATGAATAATTTTAGGATTTTGAATAGCTGCTATGCATTGTTTATATAAATATTCGGGTAACCATTCTTTATATAATTTTTTAGAAATAGTATTTTTACTAGTCCCTAAGAAAGAATATATATTCCAATTTAAATCCAAATAATAAGTTTTTTTATGAAAAAGTTCATTTATTATGTCTTGTTCTTGAGCAAGATGTAATTGTTTTGCTGTATCAAATAAAGTTTGCAATAAATTATCTCCAAAATTTATTTGATCATTAATAATTTCTTGTATATTAAATAGAGATACACCTGCGTTAGTATAAATAAATTCATTTGTTAAATTTATTTTTTTGGTTAAATAATTGTACATCCAAGGCATTTTTGAAGAATTAGATATAATGCCAAGGTCTGGGCAAGCTGCTAAATAATATCCAGTTAAATCTAAGTTTAAAAGATAAGAGATATCATCCATCAAAATTAAATCTGTATCTAAATATAAAACTTTATTATATGAAGCTAAAATTTCAAAAATTAAAAATTTTGAATAAACATCAATAGACCAAGGAATATTTTCACGCAAATGAGGAGACGGATAATTACTCATTATAAAACCAATATCATAAAATCTAAGGCTGATATTATTTTTTTCTTTAGTGAGACGAGATAATAAATCTTTATTAGTTTGAGCTAAATTTTTATTAAAACATATAATATCATATTGATTTTCATCAGTAGAAGTATTAATTAAGGACATTATAGTTGCTGCAGCTGGTATAATAAAGTTGTTATCAAAGCAAAATAAAATAGCTTCTTTATTATCAATAAACGCAGGTAAAATAGGATCCTGCGTCTCAACATGTTCAATTTCGCACCAATCTACCTCTTTTAATTTATACTTATTCTGATTTTTTAAGTACGTATAATATACGCCAAGTAAACGTTCACTAATATAATATAATACTTTTAATCCCTCTACTGAATAATGAGAAAAATCTATACGCTTTTCTAATTCATCTAAAATTTTAAAGTTCCACTTACAATAATCATTAAATAGATCTTTGCTCATCACATACAATTGCCCTGGATAATACACATATCCGTTAAAATATTCATGAGCGACCTTAGAGAACTCGGGCGAAAATTCATCTATCAGTTCCAAGGCTACTTTAAGCTTATTATCTAATACAGAAGGGACATCAAATTGTTGCATAATAGTAATATCCCAATTCAGATGAGAAGTAATAATCATATCGTATGATTCTATAGTATCTTTCATGGCCTGCTCGAAGAGGTTCAATTTTTGAATATTAGCATTATTTAAGTATTCGAATTTAATAGGAGGATCGATAGTCGGATGTTCATCGAAATAAGGAGCGGGGAATTCGAAATTAGTTTTTTGATTATTTCTAATATTATTAGTAGAGAAACTAAGATATTTATTTTGAGTACATAGGCCATAATAATCGGCATCAATATTTTTCCAAGCCCAGTATTGAATAGTTAATTCCTGATATTTTTTATATTTATCAGAAATATTATCACCAGTATTCATTTGAATAAATTTGGAATTTTCAACATTTTGAGTAATTACATTTTGATAAATCGGATTATCAACAGTAATAGTTTTTTCTTCATCATGAGCTACAAATATTTTTATATTGGACATAAGACAACAACCTTTCATAAGTAGTATAATATTATTTATTATGATATATTATTAGAAATAATATGCCAATTGATAATTATTTAATAGTAATATGAAGGTAATATCTAAAAACTATCGCTAAAAATTTATAATTAATAAAAATATATAACTTATAGCGTATTTGAAAAATCGTGAATTATTTTTTGTGTATATTTGGTAACAGTATTTTTTAGATGAAAATT
Source organism: Candidatus Epulonipiscioides saccharophilum (assembly GCA_002007295.1). Taxonomy (GTDB): domain Bacteria; phylum Bacillota; class Clostridia; order Lachnospirales; family Cellulosilyticaceae; genus Epulonipiscioides; species Epulonipiscioides saccharophilum. The sequence continues at coordinate 23,818 of LNZM01000049.1, forward strand.
TATAGCTAATTCATATATTTCTGTTCCACGAATTGTATCCCACCAATAGTTTGCTAATGCATAGTCTGGACAATTCCAAGGTTTACTAGTACCAACATAATGAATAATTTTAGGATTTTGGATAGCTTCTAGACATGATTTATACAAATATTCAGGTAAATATTCTTGAAATAATTTTTTAGTAATAGTATTTTTCATAATTCCTAATAAAGAAAATATATTCCAACTTATATCTAAAGGATAAATTTTTCCATGAAAAAGTTCATTTATTATATCTTGCTCTGGAGCAATATATGCTAGTTTGGCTTTGTTAAATAAAGTTTGTAGTAAATTATCCCCAAAATTTATTTGATTATTAACAATTTCTTGTACATTAAATAAAGATACACCTATATTAATATAATTAAATTTATTTTTTAAATTTATTTTTTTTGTCAAGTAATTGTACTGCCATGGCATTTTTAAAGAATAAACTATGGCTAATAGTCCTGGACAAGATGCTAAATAATATCCAGTTAAATCTAAATTTAAAAGATAAGAAATATCATTCATTAAAATTAAATCTGTATCTAAATACAAAACTTTGTTATATGAAGTCAAAAGTTCAAAAATTAAAAATTTTGAATAAATATCAATAGACCAAAAACCATTTTCACGCAAATGAGGAGGAGGATAATTACTCATTAGAAAACCAATATCATAAAATCTAAGACTGATATTATTTTTGTCTTTAACAAGGCGATATAATAAATCTTTATTAGTTTGATCTAAATTTTTATTAAAACATATAATATCATATTGATTTTTATCATTAGAAGTGTTAATTAAAGATAGGATAGTGGCTGCAGCTGGTATAACATAGTTGTTATCAAAAGTAAATAAAATAGCTTCTTTATTATCAATAAACGCAGGTAAAATAGGATCCTGAGTTTCGACATATTCAATTTCGCACCAATCTAACTCTTTTAATTTATATTTATTCTGATTTTTTAAGTACGTATAATATATACCAAGTAAACGTTCACTAATATAGTATAATACTTTTAAGCCTTCTATTGAATAATCAGAAAAATCTATACGCTTTTCTAATTCATCTAAAATTTTAAAACTCCAGCTACAGTAATCATTAAATAGATCATTCTTCATCACATACAATTGCCCCGGATAATACACAAACCCATTCAAGTATTCATGAGCTACCTCAGAAAACTCGGGCGAAAATTCATCTATCACCTCCAACGCAACTTTAAGCTTATTATCTAAGACAGAAGGGACATCAAACTGTTGCATAACAGTAATATCCCAATCCAGATGAGAAGTAATGATCATGTCATGTTGTTCAATTTCATCTTTCATAGCCTGTTCAAACAGATTCATTTTTTCGATATTAGCTTTATTTAAGTATTCGAATTTAATAGGAGGATCGATAGTCGGATGTTCATCGAAGTAAGGGGCGGGGAATTCGAAGTTAGTTTTTTGGTTATTTCTAATGTTGGAATTAGAGAAACTAAGATATTTATTTTGAGTACATAGGCCGTAGTAATCGGCATCGACATTTTTCCATGCCCAGTATTGAACAGTTAATTCTTGATATCGTTTATATTTATCAGAAATATTATCACCGGTATGAATGTTAATGAACTTGGAGTCTTCAACATTTTCAGTAATTACATCTTGATAAATCGGATTATCAACGGTAATAGTTTTTTCTGCGTCATGAGCTACAAATATTTTTATATTGGACATAAGGCACCAACCTTTCATAATGTGGTATAATAATAGTTATTATCTCAATACTAGCTATTATTTCAAATAAGAAGAGAAATTATACTGATATTTTGTTATTAATCGTATAAAATCTATTTGGGCAAAATATTTTCAAAAAAATTGGAAAAAAAGTAGAAAAAATTATCCTCCAGGAAATATAGATCCATACAGGGATAATAAGCATACATGGGAACTTAAAAAAATTAACTTTTGGTGAAGTCAACTAAGGGGCGGGCAACCTGCTCTCCTTCCAGGCATAGTCGGGAACTTAAGAATCTTTTTGCGAAGCTAACTGAAGGGTTATCCTGGAGTTGTCACAAAATTGTGGGGAAGTGGTGCCTCCCCTTAATTTTGCGAAGACCCGGGGCGCAACGTAGTGAAACAGACCGAGGGGTTCTTATGGTGCTCTAGCCCCGTAATTTTTCTCTACACATTTTCAATCTTAAGTTCCCGTCTATGGGAAAGAAGCATATGAAATATAGATCTACAAAAGGATAATCGGCCAAAATAGGGATAAGTAGGCAGGAAAGAAAGATAGAAAAAAAGAAAAAAATGGTATAAAAAGCGAAAAAAAGATAAAAATAGAGGTATAAAATTAAAAAAGGAGTTTTTAAAATATGAAAAAGCCAGAACATGTAATGAAACAACCAGAACATGTAGAAAGTGATTTTTGCAAGAGTCTAACAGGCGTAACCAGGATATTGGAGACCCCATTATACCGAGTATGGGGCTGTGCGCCGATATATGGCGAGGATGGGCTAGTGCATGTATACTATAGCAGGTGGATTCACAAATATGCTAAACCGGTGGGCTGGGTAGTGTCCTGTGAAATTGCACATGCTGTGAGCGAGTCACCGGAAGGACCATTTAGGTTTGTAGACATAGCATTAGAGGGGCGTGGTGGCAACCATTGGGACAGCTGGTCTATACACAATCCAAGTGTATATAAAATAGGAGATCAATTTGTATTATTATATCTTGGTACAGATGGGTCTAGTTTAGGAATAAGTAGAGATGAGTTTTTAGCACAACCACAAGAAGTACAGGATGAAATGTTCAAAAAACTAATCAGAAGCAAGCGTGTTGGAATGGCAGTATCTAACAGTGCTAATGGTCCATGGAAAAGAATTTCAGATGAGCATCCATTAATCGAGGCTGGGAAGCCGGGCGAATGGGATGATATTTGTACTACTAATCCAGCCTTAGTTGTGACACCAGAGGGTAAGTTCTATATGTATTATAAAGGTTGGAGTGAACAATCTGTTCGAGAAACTAATGGTTATGGAAACAGAATGTACGGAGTTGCTATTGCAGACAAACTTGAGGGACCATATATAAAATATGAAGATAATCCGAATCTTGAATTTTCGTATTTAGGACCTACAATCCAATGTGAAGATGCGTACATCTGGTATGAGGATGGCATCTATAAAGCTATCATGAGAGGAATGGGCGTATTCGGAAACGACGAAGATGGTGTTTATATTACTTCATCGGATGGATTACACTGGGATGGAGTGCCGCAAATAGGCTTTAGAGAATCTTTTCATTATTTCCCAGAAGAAGCGGAGCCACTGTTCCGACCATTAAAAGGAAGATTCGAAAGACCGCAAATTTTGTTCCATCCGGAAACAGGTAGGCCCGATTATTTATTCTGTAGCTTGCGTGGTGGCCTTTATAATAGCGCCAGCGGAGCCGTGTTAAAAATTAACGAGTAAAGATTGATGATGGGGGCCGAAAGGCTTCCACTCGATATTAATTCGGTAAAAATTGATGGCCGGAGGGCGAAGGTAAGAACAATATTCTAAGTTGTTGGCCAAGGCTCTCCGCCATGGTTCTCCTTCTAGGAGAGCTGTCACGAAGTGACTGAGAGGTTAGGAGCGATTCACTAAGGGGTAGCGACCTGCTCCACTTCCAGGGGAGCTGTCAGCGAAGCTGACTGAGGGGTTCTACAAGTTGTGCTTACTTCGTTTTATTTTTTATTTATAGTTCAAGATCAAGTGCAAAGGTCAAGGTCAAGTGCAAAGTTTATGACTCTATCCGTCCGCTTCGCGGCCACCTTCCGGGGGACGGAAGGCTTAAGTGCACGCTATCCCTTAGTTATCAACGCCTAGCTCCATTCGCCACCTTAATTATTCTGTAGCTTATCGAGTGGCGCAAGGCTCTCCTTTTAGGAGCATAGCCGGGAACTTAAGGAGTGAATGAGTAGAAGAAATGTCAAAATGCGGGGTAACTCCTTCCGTCTTTATAAAATTGTGGGGAAGTGGTGCCTCCCTCCGGGAGGGAGGTGTCAGCGTAAGCTGATGGAGGGAGAAAGCGCGCCTACAAATTTTAGTTACTAATCTGAATTGTCATTTTAAAGCAGCCCCCTTTTCGGCATAGTCGGGAACTTAAGAAGCGAAAAACTTCGCATTTAAACTTTGTACTTGTAC
>LNZM01000050.1 GCA_002007295.1 Candidatus Epulonipiscioides saccharophilum
TGTTTCTCCTTCATAAGTAAAAATTGGGGCTGTTGTGTCCAAAATATTTACAGTTATTACTAAATTATCGCTTACATTTCCTGCTTGGTCAGTAGCCGTATAAGTTAATGTATATTTTCCTGCTTCTTGTGTATCTAGATGATCTTTTACGTTATTCATTTCTGCAGTATCTTTTTTGGCGATATATTTTTCAATTATACAATCAGCTTCTATATTCCCATCTATATTGTCAGTGGCACTTACATTTGGTATTGAAAAACTGTCGCCTTGATTTAAGGTAAAAGATTTTTCACCAGTGTAATTAATAATAGGAGCTATTTCATCCAGAACTTCTTCTGGTTCTGACTCTGGATCTGCAATATAATCAAGAAACATTACATATTTAGATTTATTTCCAGCATTATCTTCAACTTCAATATTAAGAGGTTTTTCAAGTTCTTCTGGCGTAAAAGTTAAAGTATCCGTAAACTCACCTGTTATATCTATCTGTTTGGCTATTGCATAATTGGCTCCACCAGAAAATCCGGCCAAGATTCCGTAATTTCGACCTAACTCTCTTGCATGTTCAGACGCTTCTTTTAGCGAAATAGTTTCAATTTTGTCAATGACATTTAAATCCAATATATCCGGCTTAAACCCTGCTCCTATGCCTTGAATCTGATGTGGTCCTGATTTGTGTTCGGTTAAAAATGGTGACGTATCTGGTTCAATCCCAATTATTTTTATATCCTCATATTTACTCTTTAACCTAGATCCCACTCCCGTTATTGTTCCACCTGTCCCTATCGCTGCTATAAAATATTCTAGGGTTTCGAAATCTTCCATTATCTCAACCGCTGTAGTAGAAAAGTGTGCGGCCACATTTTCCAAATTAGTAAATTGAGAACACATTTTGTAGTTCGGATCTCTTTTTAGCATAGCCTCAGCTTCTTCTATAGATCCTTTCATCCCCTTTTCTTTCTTCGTTAAAACTATCTCTGCTCCATAGCCTAATATAATACTTCTTCGCTCTAGGCTCATGCTTTCTGGCATTATTATTTTGCACTTTATCTTCAGAGCCGCACATATCATCGCTATGCCTATTCCTGTATTTCCACTAGTTGGCTCTATTATTACTGTATCTTTTGTTATATTCATCTCTTCTAACATAGATTTTGCTATTCTATCTTTTATGGATCCTCCAGGATTAAAATATTCCAGCTTAGCATATAAATTTTCTTCTAAGCGCACAACTGGTGTCTTGCCTATTAACTCTAAAATATTATTATAAACCATATAAAATATCCTCCCTTAAATTCTATCCATACCTAATCTTTAGGATGCATTTTCTTGTCTAAAAGTTAACTTAACTTAACTTCAATTCAATTCATACATAATATTTGAAGTATATTTTCTTGCTTAAAACTTAAATTCTTTCATCAGACTTTCAAGATTTGTAGCCTGTTTTGCTAAACCATTACTTATAGCCATACTTTCTTCTGAAGAAGCCGCATTTTCAACAACATTTTCCGCTAGTTGCTTAATATTACCCACTAACGTCTTTATACTATCTTTCTGAGAATTACTCATATTTAACAAGTTATTAGATATTATCGTTGACTCTTCTATTTTATTAGCAACCTTATCAAAATATTCAGCAGTCTTATCTGCAATCTCTTGTCCACCTTCGGATAAATTTAGATTCGTTTGGATTATATTCTCTATTTCTTTTACCGTATTACTACTAGTATTCGCTAACTCTCGGATCTCATTTGCTACTACTGCAAAACTTTTACCCGATTCCCCCGCTCGAGACGCTTCTATCGCTGCATTTAATGCTAACAAATTTGTTTTCTTAGATATCGATTGAAGAATATCTAATACACTAAATATATTTTTGCTCGATGTTGATATATTATTCATTGATGTTAGCATTTCATTCATCATTTCTTTGCCTCCTGCTGTTGTACTTATAACCACATTGCCTAGGTTAGCACTTTGTATTATTTGAGAATTTATCTCTTCTACCATTATTGCCATTTCTTCAGTAATTTCTATAAATTCAAGTACGGAATTATTTTGATCTTGGCTAGCCATAGATACATGTGTAGCTGAAATTGCTATTTCTTCAGCCCCAGTATTCACTTCCGTAGATGCTTCTGAAATCGACTTTAGCGCTTGCTTTAAATTAATTGCAATATTAATTATTGATTCCTTTATCCTACGGAAATCTCCTTCATAATTTGCCTTAATTTTATCTTCTATCAAAAAGTTACCTTTTGACATTTCTGCTAATAGAAATTCAATTTCTTTTATTATTACATGAATAGTAGTTCCCATATTATTAAAGTTATTTATTAATTGTCCGATATCATCGTTATATGTAGGCTCTACCTTAGTCGATAATTGCCCCATTTCTATATTCTGAGCAATACTTTTTAGTCCACTTAATGACTGAAATAATTTTTTATTAAATATCCTTATTGTTGTGGATAATAATATAATTGATACTATCGCTGTAATCAAAGACGTTAATATTGTTTGTAGTATATCTTCATAAATTTCTAAAGCCTTTACGCCTATGTGTATCCACCAAGTTTGATCTAATACATTCATTGGTGCAAAAAATCTTTCTTGCAACTGCAGTAACTTACCAGGAGCACTGATCCCATATGTTCTACAAGCAAATGCTTCTTTTTTTTGCATATTAGTTTTTACTTTTATAGCACTGGATTCTTGTATACTTTTTGAAGCATCCACACCAATTTTATCTTCTACAGGATCATATAATACTGTAAAATCACTAGTCATCACATTCAAAGCTAAACCCTCATATTTTGAATCAGGCATTCCTATATCATCAAATTCTGTCCATAAAATTTCAGCAACAATTATACCTATAATTTTTTCTCCAATTATTATTGGCCTAGATATGCTTAGAACATATTCATCAACATTATCGGGATTTAATGTAGTTAAATGTTTGCTACTCTTTCTGAACACCTCTGAATAAAACGCCTGTTGGGCATAATCCTCATAAGTATTAAAAGTTGTAACTTCCTCACCAAATAAATCCTTTCTATCCGCCTTAAAAGCATATCCTGATCTTTTAGATGATAAAATATACGGTTCAAAATAAACTCCAATTGATTTTATTAAGGGCAATGCTTCTATTGCCGACCATGTATGTTCTAAAATCATTTTTTCTAATTCAGCTTCACCTGCCGATATCATTAAATCATTATAAACTACACTATTACTAGTATATTCATCTTTATCTTGTACATTGTCTAGTAGTGAAATAGATCGCCCAATTTGTGCTATAGTTGTATCTACTAAATCTATCTTATACTTTGTCAGATATGCTTTTTCTTCTGCTATTTCATTAAAATAATCGTTCAACATTATATCATTAATCATAATACTTCTGACCGATATAATTAATATAACAATACTAAGCATAAAAATACTTAAAATTATCATTATCAAAGTAACTTTATTTTCAACTTTCATTCTATTAAATCTATTTTTCACGTTAATCCCTCCCAATATGTGCATTAGGATCTCAGTGCTTCATTCTGAATTTTAACATAAAAATTAAATTGGTTTATACTATTAGGACTTGTTTCATAAACACAAAATTCAGGCTCAACCAAATTTATAATTTTCTTTGCATAACAACCCTCAAAAGGAAGATGTGGATCCATTTTCTTTATATGTTCTTTTAAAAATTCCACTCTGCGTTGGTGATTTTTTTGCCTTAAATACCGTTCTAGTTTATACTTCCAGTCTTGTTCAAAGTAATATTTAGGTAATGTCTTATTTAAATGTACAACCTTTATACTTTTTTTAAGCTTGTCCAATTTGCTAACTACATCCATAATATATTTATATGCAGCATGTTCGGTAGATATATTTTTATTTGTTAAAATTAAATGAGAAATATCTAATACAAAGCCTTTATTTCTATATTCTGTTTTATCCAATAAATATTTTGCTTCTAATTTATTTAAAAAGGTTAATCCTGGCCACCATAAGTTTTCAAATAAAAGAACTGGACCATAACCTTTAAATACTTCGTTTACAAGTTCTAATGTATAATTTATTACTTCTATGTTTGTATAATCAAACTTATAAGTTAAAGATTCTATTGGAGTTGAATTACATACATGAAAAACCATATATTCTGGATCTAACTGCTTGGCCATTTCAAACTGACGTTTGTATGAATCTATTATGGCTTGCTTATTTAGACCACCATAGTATTTGATTATAGAATCCTGATTACCTAATAAATTAATAACTTTCGCCATATCTCCTTTATAAAAATCAATCCACATCGGATAAAAACTTAAATGGATACCTTTCACTATTTCTTTAGGTATTTTATTTAATGGATATCCAGGCACCAATCCTAATTCTATACCATCTAATTGATGTCGTTCTAAAAATTTTTGAATTTTATTCCAATCATTTTCAAACCATGTAAGAAATTTTTTTGTTGTAGAAATATGACAAAGTTTTTTCATTATTTTTTCCTTTTATTATGTGTATTTTTTTAATGTATATTTTTCTTTTGGTAATGCTTGTTCTATAATCTTACGTAAACTATTTAATTCATCCGCATTTTTTAAACAATGTTTAGGCACAATTTGAGCTTGTACAGAATCTACGAAAAATCTAAAATCATTTTTAGTTTCTTCTACTTTTTCATATATATTCCATAAAACTGTATCGCTATTATCTCCATATTGCAAATAAATACTATCTGAGTTAAATTTATATATAAAAATTTCTTGGAATGTTGGTGTTGTCGCTTGCATGGCTGTAATTTTCCAAATCTTTATAAACTTACTCAATAGAGCTAAAAATACAACAATTATTAATATAATATTTTTAGAAACTATATCTAAAAATGGGCCCTGAGCTATTGAAAAATTATATATTAACAAGGCTAGCAATAAAAAACCTATTAATAATATTACTTTACTAAATATAGATTTATAGCCTACGTTTAAATTATATCTAAATATATCTGCAAAAGTTAACTTAACCTTAATTTCCATCATTATTTCCTCCTTCGTTTGTCTATTAAAATTATCTCCCGATGATTATATATTCTGATTAAAGCAAATTTATTACATAATATTTTCCATTTCCTATTTTCTCGCATATTTTTTTGTAAATTTTCTTTTCCTATATCCTATTTTCTCGCATATTTTTTTGTAAATTTTTCATTACTCTTTTATTTAACTCTTCGGCTGCATTATAGCCCATAAGCTTTTGTCTAAAGTTTACAGCAGCTGTCTCACATATTATGGCTAAATTTCGTCCCGGCCTTATCGGTATTCTATGTGTTATAACTTTTAATCCTAATATTTCTGTATATTCATTCTCTAGCCCTAATCGATCATACTGCTTATCCTTATCCCAATTTTCTAATTGAATAACTAAGCTTATTTCCTTTGTCTGCTTAACAGCTTCTATTCCAAACAATTCCTTAATATTAACTATTCCTATTCCTCTAACTTCTATAAAATGTCTCAGAATTTCCGGTGCCGTTCCTATTATTGTCGTTCCAGATACTCGCTTTATTTCTACAGCATCGTCAGCTACTAATCTATGTCCCCGTCTTATCAATTCTAAAGCTGTTTCACTTTTTCCAACTCCACTATCTCCTATAATTAAAACACCTTCTCCGTATATATCAACCAATACCCCATGCATAGATGTTGTTGGCCCAAGTTCTACATTTAACCATCTAATCGTTTCTGATATAATTAAACTTGCACTACTACTCGCCTTAAATACTGGTACACCATATTTTTTGGCTAATATTATTAAATCTGAATTTATTATTCCCGTAGTATCAATAGCCGCAGATAGTATAATACATGGTAATTCGCTATGTGAAAAAAACTTATCCAACCTCTTTATCATAATTTCTCTATTCTCTTCTTCTAATCTCCTTAAATACGCATGTTCCACTACCCCAATCACTTGTACTCTCTTAGAATCAAAAAATTCAAAAAATCCCGCAAACTGTACTGCAGGTCTATTTACATCTGGTGTCTCAATATATTTATTTGCTATAGATACATTTGTTAAAGGTTTTAACTTTTGAAACGCTACTAATTTAGATAAACTTACTTTATTTTCTATTAGCATTATTTTAGCCTCCTTACTTCATATCTTTAAAATAATCATATACATTTTTTGCTACTCTTTTACTTAAATATTTTTCTAGTTCTTCTAAAGATGCCTCTTTTAGATTATACACGTTTTTAAAATTTAATAAAAGTATTTTTTTTCTAGCCGGGCCAATTCCATTTATATCATCTAATATCGTCGATATTTTACCTCTCAATAATTTATGATACTCAATAGCAAATCTATGCACTTCTTCTTGAATAGAATATATCAATAGCAATAGGTAAGACTTTGAGATGATCTCCATCTTTTCCCCTGCTCCACACCGTACGTGAGACTTTCACCTCATACGGCGTTCCAACGATATTAATTTACTTTATATTTAATTTCAAAATTTCCAGTTTTAATTCGTAAAGTATTAACTTTTTTTTCAATTTCTATTTTAACTGTCAAAGTCGGTTTACCTCCTTTATAGAGTATCACCTCTTTTAGTCATACAAGAACCTTTGATTATTTTGATTTTAAATATTTTATTAATCATCGTCTTGGGGCTATCCCTCC
>LNZM01000051.1 GCA_002007295.1 Candidatus Epulonipiscioides saccharophilum
CAAAACAGCATTGGAAAATTTAATTACTACGGTGACCGCAAACTTAAATGATACAGTAGAAAGTCAAAATGGATTAAGTGTGCCTTCAAGTCAAAAATGGGCCTTAGCTGCTGATAGAACAACTTTGCAAAATGCAATTAATTCAGCACAAGGCATTGTGGATAAATCGGATGCGACACAGATCGATGTGGACAACGCAAAAATTGCATTAGAAAATGCGAATACGATTTTTGAAACTAAGCAAAAAGTTGGTCTTAAAGAATTATCAGAAGCTATTGCTAGTGCAAAAACCATGAAAGACAGTGCTTTATCTAGCGCCGATGGATTGAGTGTAGAATCGAGTCAAAAGTGGGTACTTACTAGTGTTTATGAAACTTTGGAAAATGCTATTATTGCTGGCGAAAATTTAATTACAACTCCAAGTTCTGATCAAACAATAGTGGATACAGCAAGGACGACCTTAGTAAGTGCAAACGAAGCATTTAATAATGGCAAAAAAGTCGGATTGAAAGAATTATCAGAAGCTATTGCTAGCGCAAAAACCATGAAAGACAGTGCTAAATCTAGCGCCGATGGATGGGATATAGAACCGAGTCAAAAATGGGTAATTACTAATATTTATGAGGCATTGGAAAATGCTATTATTGCTGGCGAAAATTTAGTTACAACTCCAAGTTCGGATCAAACAATAGTGGATAATGCGAGGATGTCCTTACTTGGGGCGACTACAGCATTCGAAAATGCGAAACAAGATGGTAAAAAAGGTACAGCGAACAAAGAAGCGCTAAAAATTTTAATTGCTACGGTGACCGAAAACTTAAATTCTACAGCAACTAGCTTGGATGGATCAGACATAACAACGGACAAAAAATGGGTATTAGCTACTGATAAACAAACTTTGCAGAGCGCCATTAATTCGGCGCAAGCCATTTTGGATAAAGCCGAAGTGACGCAACCAGAATTGGATAGCGCAAAAACTACCTTAGAAAAGGCTAACACAGCTTTCAATGCAAAAAAGAAAGACGGCACAAAAGTTCAGGTAGACAAGAGCAAATTAGAAAAGTTAATTGACTCAGCAACCGACAATTTAAATTCTGTAGAAATAAGTACGGATGGCGACGACGTTTATACAAACGAAAAATGGGTAACCTCAAGAGTAGCCGACAGGCTAGAGTCAGCTATCGACGATGCGCAGGCCGTAATGGATAAAGCCGATGCGACGCAGAAAGAAATAGACGATGCGATAGAAGATTTACAGGATAGCATCGATGACTTTAACGATGACAAAGAGTACGGAAATAAAAGAAGGCCAAGCACCGGTGGTTCGGGTGGTGGCTGGAGTGGTGGCTCAAATAGTTCATCTTGGAGCACTCCATCGAATGTAGATTTATTTAGCAACAAAGAGCCGGTAATTTCAGGTGATTATATTTCTGTAGACTTGGAAGTTACGGACAAAAATGTTTCGAAAAAAGCGACCGAGACAACAATATCCAGTATCACTTTGCGAGAAGCGATTGCTGATCTTTTGGATAAAAATTTGCTTGGACGAGTTCCTGTTTTAAATATTGTTATCGACAGCGAATCTGAAATCGAAGAGATAGATGTAAATATAGAGGCAAATACACTTTACAGTTTGGCACAAAATGCACATAGTGAGTTAAACATTGTAACGGAACTAGCAACCTTTACGTTGCCTAACGCTGTGTTAAAAGAATTGGTTAACAACAATTTAGGGAAAGAATTGACATTTAATGTTACAGCTGGGGCCAGACTTCAGTTGACAGCAGAGCAACAAAAATTGGCTACCAATCCGAATTTGTATGATATAGAAATATTAGCAGAAAATAAGAGTGTTGGCGTATTAAAAAATGAAGTACTAATAAGTACTAATTACGTGTTGTCGCCAAATTACAACATTAATTCATTAGAAGCTTATTATGTGAATACAGATGGACGAACTGAAAAATTAGAATCCAGCCATGTAGGTAATAGAATAACGTTTAGGGCGAAAAATTTTGCATTGTTTATGCTAGACATGAATTTAATTATGCCGTTTACAGATGTAACAACAAAAGATTGGTTCTTCAAAGACGTAGAAAGAATGTATGATTTAGGTCTAATGATCGGAATGTTAGAAAACACTTTTGCGCCATACGAATATGCTACGAGAGCACAAATAGCGAGCATCCTATATAGACTATCGGACGAAAAAATTACGGACACAGTCATTGATACAACAGCGGCCAACAGCAACATATGGTACGGAGAAGCAATAAACTGGGCCTACAACCGAGCTATATTCAATAGATATGGCGACAGTTTCATGCCAGATTTAAATATAACTCGAGAAGAATTAGTTTATGCTATGTACAATTATGGCCGATATTTAAACATTGTAGGTATAGTCAACGAAGATTTATCCGAATTTAGCGATGTAGACAAAATATCGACCTGGGCTATTCATGCTATGAAATGGGCCGTTAGTAACCAAATTATATACGGCAAAGAGAATTCTAATCTAGATCCATCCGGATTTGCGAGCCGAGCAGAGATAGCTGCGATTATCAATAGATTCTTGACAAAATTTTAATTCGCAATAGAAATGAATTGGATATCGCACAACTTGATAGCTACCATTTTAACCAACGTTTGGTGGGTAGAATAATCAATTTTTTCAGAAATGTATAATGAGAAATATATAGTGTTTTTTGAGACCTCTTTTTAGGAGGTCTCTTTTCTATTTAATGTAAACAAAATTTAGGATTGTAGTAATACGGATATAACAAGATATTTGCTATAATATAAATACATAGATTACGCCATAGATTAACAAACTCATATAGATCCAAAAAAGAATGCTTAGCTTCTATTACATGGACTATATGGACCATACAGACCATTTACTGTTTTGACTTCTATAATAAAATAAGTATAACTACATGTTGACCAGAAAAATATTCTATAATAAAATATAAAAGGAATACTCATCTCATGACAAAAAATAAAAAAGATACTAAAAAAAATTCAGCTAAGCAAGCAGCAGCTTTCTCACAATTAATGCAAGTTGTTAATACTTCTGAAAAGCACTTAAAAAATTTTATTATATATTTGGAAACGGTATTTGACGACCAAGCTATGACATTTACCGAGGAAATAAAAGGTTATCGAACTAAAATAAATACTGCCAAAGAAGAAGGTCTAGCAGAAGGTAAAGCAGAAGGTAAAGCAGAAGGTAAAGCAGAAGGTCAAGAGGAAGGTATAATTAAAGTAGCTAAGAATTTATTAAAAGATGGGTTTGAAATAGATCGTATTATGAAAAATACAGGTTTGTCAGAAGAAAGATTAAAAAATCTTGATTTAGAAATAAATAGCTACTCTATAAATGATAATATGTATAACAAAATACTAAAGGAGTAATTATGAAAAAATACACAAAAGAAATTGAAGATTTTGAAGATGAAGATTTTGAAGATAAAGAAATTAAACGTATTAAAATTTTTAACAAAGCTTTGTCAGAATTAAAAGAAAAAATAAGGGATATGCAAGATTTATCACTTTCAGATGAGCGTATAGCTCAATGCTTAGATATACCAGAAGCACAAGTCAAAGAACTCGGTAACCAAACAATAGAAAATAACATGACACTTACCGAGAAAACTATTCATGAGCGTGATCAACTCATTGCCTCTATGGAAAAAGAAGATATATCTGAAGCTCAAGCGAAAATTCTGGAACATAAAGTGGACCGTCTAAATCACATTCTATCACAACTTGAATTAGCTAAGCATTTATTAAAAGAGGGATTAGGAATAGAGATTACTATGCAAGCCACAGATTTGACAGAAGAAGCAGTCAAAAGATTGAAAAGGGAGATCAATCAATCTTGATTTAAAATTAAACAGCATACCTCCCAAGGTTCTCCAACCAGGCTCTCCTTCTAGAAGAGGTGTCACGAAGTTGACGGAGAGGTTAATAAGAAATGAAAAAAGACGCTATTTTGCTAGCGTCTCTTTTTTTTATTCTAAAATTTATTCTTCTATTTCGATATCGATTTCTTCTAACTCATCATCTTCATCATCATCTTCTTCATCATCTTCTTCTAAGAAGATTTCGAAAAATTCATCTGAAACTCTATCATATTCTTCATCTGTTTCAATGTCAGAAAGTTGGATATCGTTTTCATCTTCAGCATAACGATAGATCAATACTTCTTCCTCTTCATCTTCATTTAGCATTTTTGGTATTACCGCTATATAGTTTATTCCATCAACAGGGAAAATGCCAAGAACGTCACAAGGCACCTCTTCTTCTGAATCATCAAACGTTAAAAAAATTACTGGTAAGTCTTCCATTCCATTGTTACAAGAACCATTTTTTGACCCGCAATCACATGGTTTTTCATTTTGGCAGTTACAGTCTTTATCCATAATAATGCATACTCCTTTAGTTAATATTGGTTAAGTTTAGCATAAATCAATAAAAAAATATAGGGGGGGGATTGAAAAAATCCTAAACTATTCTCCCCTTCTTAATTTACAATTTCGGCCTAAAAGAGCTATAGCCTAAGTTAATTACAGCGAATGAAAAATAATTCTAATATACATATGCTTGTTTTGTCAATACCTTATTAACGTACAATTTTAGCCCAAAAAGTAGCTATATCCTAAGTTAATTTTGTCGCATGAATTAAAAAATATAGGCGGGAATTAAAAAAATCCTAAACTATTTTCCCCTTCTTAATGTATAATTTCGGCGAAAAGATAGCTATAGCCTAAGTTAAGTTTGCCGAAGTAAGCAAGCTTATTATGTATGTATTTTTTCTAGCATGTGGTTATTTTTTTGCTACTGTATTAATATAATATTATTAGTTATCGGATAACCTACATATATTCATAAATAAAAAATTGAAAAAAGGTGAATATATAAATAGAATATCCATTTAAAAGGCCAATGCTACAGCAAGTTAAAAGGTAGGGCAAAAAATAAAAGATAATAAGCAAAAAGAAAGGTGATTAGGAATGAAAATAGAGGACATATATATTCACAAGATATCGGCACGGCTAGACACACCATTTAAGGCCGCTTTCTCCCTCCGTCAGCTAACGCTGACACCTCCCCTGCAATGTTGTGAAGACGGAGGGGGGCACCATTTCTCCGCAATTTTGTGAAAGCTAAAGGAGAAACGCTACGAAACAGACTTAGAGAGTATCAGCTAAAAAATAATGCAGTGTTGATTAAAATAAAAAGGAGTTGCAAAAATCATGAAGCAAAACGTAATAAACGCTATATTGGAGCACAAAATTATTGCTATAGTCCGAGGTGTGGCTAGCCCCGACATACTGGATACAGTAGAAGCATTGAAAAACGGCGGAATAAAGTTACTAGAAATAACCTTTAATCAGAAAGACAAAAACACTCTAGATAACACAAAAAGGCTGATCAGCATGGTAACCGAAAAATATTCTAATGAAGAGATTTGTATCGGGGCCGGAACTGTGATGAACGAACAACAGGTAATCGCTGCCCATGAAGCCGGCGCAAAATATTTTATATCCCCAAATACGAATGTAAATGTAATAAGGAAAGTAAACGAATTAGGTGGTGTATCGATCCCTGGTGCTTTAACTCCAACGGAGGCCCAAATAGCCTATGAAGCGGGAGCCGATTTTGTTAAGCTTTTCCCTGCTGGTGACCTCGGTCCTGGTTATGTTAAATCCGTGTGTGCTCCGCTTAACCATATTCCGTTTTTGGCCGTAGGTGGGATTAATGCATCGAATTATTTGGAGTACATGAAAACTGGAATAAAAGGCGTTGGTATTGGCGGCAATTTGGTTGATTTAAATGCTATAGCTAATAAAGACTTTGAAAAATTAACAAAGTTAGCCTTAGAATATAAGCAATAGAAGACAAAGTGCGCCCCTCGATTCATCGGCCCCCAACCTCTCAGTTAGCTTCGCTGACAGGGACTGTCGCATTAACTTTAAAAACGAAGGATCATATTCTATTTCCGTCATCTAATGATAACTCTCGGTGACAGTTCCCATAGAAAACAAAATTGTGTGGGAGGTGTCAGCGTTAGCTGACGGAGGGAGAAAGCGGCCTTTAAGTTTCCACTAGTTTCAAGGGAAGTGGGACTTTAAAAACTAAGGATCATATTCTATTTCCGTCATCTAATGATAACTCTCGGTGACAGTTCCCATAGAAAACAAAATTGTGGGGAAGCGGTGCCTCCCTCCGGGAGGGAGGTGTCAGCGTAATAGCCTCCTTCTCCGAGGGAGGTGTCACGAAGTGACGGAGGGAGTTAGAGGGAGAAAGCGTGCATTCAAGTTTTTGTTACTTTCAAGTAAATTATAAATTTTACAAGTTTACATCGTTTTTCTGTCATTTGGAATTTAATTGCGACAGCCCCTGTCACGCAGTGACTGAGAGGTTAAACAAAATCGGAATTTTAATTTGTACATATTTTCGAAATAATGTTTCTTAAGAAAC
>LNZM01000052.1 GCA_002007295.1 Candidatus Epulonipiscioides saccharophilum
CTAGACCTTCCGCTTTGCCTTTCTCTAGACCTTCCGCTAGACCTTCGGCTTTACCTTCCGCTAGACCTTCGGCTTTACCTTCTGCTTTGGCAGTATTTATTCGAGTACGATAACTTTGGATTTCCTCGGTAAATGTCATCTTAAATTCACCTAACCTTTCTATTGATCCATTGAAAAACCTAGTGTCAAAATAATTAATCAGTTCTCCTAGAAGGAGAGGCTGGTTGGAGAGCCTCGGGAGGTATGCTGTTTAGTTTTAAATCAAGATTGACTAATCTCGGCTTGGAGTTTTTTTAATTCTTTTTCTGGCAAACCCGTGATTTCCATAATCACATCTATTTCAAATCCCTTTTTTAGTGAATTCTTAGCTATTTCAATTTTTTCATTAACTCTACCTTTCGCTTCACCTGTCGCTTCACCTTTCTCTAGACCTTCCGCTAGACCTTCCGCTTTGCCTTTCTCTAGACCTTCCGCTAGACCTTCGGCTTTACCTTCCGCTAGACCTTCGGCTTTACCTTCTGCTTTGGCAGTATTTATTCGAGTACGATAACTTTGGATTTCCTCTGTAAATGTCATCTTAAATTCACCTAACCTTTCTATTGATCCATTGAAAAACCTAGTGTCAAAATAATTAATCAGTTCTCCTAGAACCGTAATTATCAGATCTATATCACCATCTACTAGTTTGGTAGATAGTGCTTTAGCTTTTTTCAAAATCTGTTTAGCTTTCTTTAAAAATTCATTTTTTATTTTTTGTTTCTCTTTATTCGATGTAGCTTTCTTAAGCTGTATTCTATACTGAAATATTGACATTGGCAACAAATTATATAATTTTTTATCTAGCATATCATCTATATCTAATTCCCATATTTTCAAATCTTTTACTTGAATAGTGGCTAATTTTTCATTTCGCCACCAAAGTTCATAATCATTTGATTTAGGATTATTTTGATTATTTTCCAAATAAATGACTGATTGTTCAGGCAGTTCTATTTTCCATGCTCCGGTTTCTGGATTGGTAGTGCAATTTTTTAGGCCAATTTCTAATCCATATCTTGCAAAGCGGATAGCCATATTATCATGAGAAGTTTGTATCTCAATTTGGTAGTAATTATTTTTAATTTGGAGGCTTATATCCGCCTTTAGCATTTCAAATCTAAAGGTCTCTCGTACAAATTCAGTAGGCAAAAATTTTATATCTGAATCAACTAAACGTCCAGTTAAATATTGTTGTCTATAGTTCGTTTCGTATAAATTATCTATTGTACCTAAAAACATTCTAGGAGAAGTTTCAAATAATTTTTTCATTATTGCATCTAGTTTAGCATTTTCACGATTACTTAATTTTTTGACTTTGTCTTCTGAAATATTTAATAAGTGAGCTATAGTTTTATCGATGTCAAGGAATTGAGCTATAGCTTTATTGTTGTCAAAGAGTTTTTCTAAAACTCTAACCAAATCTTTTAAGTCTTCTGCGTTATCTTTGGTAGTGTTATCAATAACTTCTCTTAAATTGAAGAC
Source organism: Candidatus Epulonipiscioides saccharophilum (assembly GCA_002007295.1). Classification (GTDB taxonomy): domain Bacteria; phylum Bacillota; class Clostridia; order Lachnospirales; family Cellulosilyticaceae; genus Epulonipiscioides; species Epulonipiscioides saccharophilum. The sequence goes on from LNZM01000052.1 coordinate 1,522, forward strand.
AGCTTCTTGAGCTGACGAATCTAAAATTTTTTCAGTATATTCTGTATTGTTTTTCATGGGTGCTCCTTTAATATTTTATTATATAATAATTTTTTGGTCAATATGTAGTTACGCTTGTTTTATATATGAGAGGTTAGTGTCCATGTAATAGAAGCTAAGCATTCTTTTTTGGACCAAGGCTATTCGCTGACTGAGAGGTTGGTGTCCATGTAATAGAAGCTAAGCATTCTTTTTTGGACCAAGGCTATTCGCTGACTGAGAGGTTGGTGTCCATGTATATAGAAGCTAAGCATTCTTTTTTGGACCAAGGCTATTCGCTGACTGAGAGGTTGGTGTCCATATAATAGAAGCTAAGCATTCTTTTTTGGATCTATATGAGTTTGTTAATCTATGGCGTAACCTATGTATTGATATTATAGCAAATATTGTGTTACATCCACATTATGACAATATTAAGTTTTAATTATATTTAATCTATTATTCTGATATTTTTTCTAGCCGAGTTTGGCTGTTTTCTTTATAAACTTTGTACTTGCACTTGACATTAGCCTTCCTCTTGAGGAAGGTGGCAGCGAAGCTGACGGATAGAGTAAAAGAGCGAAGCGATGCATTTGACATTGAACTTCACATTTGAAATTAACTGACTGAGAGGTTCTTTTGGTATTCTAGCTCCGTAGCGCTTCGCTTTAATGATTCACTACAACTCTATCCGGGTCGCTTCACTTGAGAAGATCAAGGATCTGTATACAAAATTTATTATCTTTGAGTTTACACTTACTTCTAACTATTTTTTATAGTGTGATAAAACGATCTCACTTCACCATCTCGTAGATAAACATCGGCTCTCCAGACATCACCATCTTTAGTTAGAACGCCGTCTTGTTGCCAATTGCATCTAAAGTTAAAAGTAAAGCTTTCGTCGTAGCAAATATAGACTAGTTCACCATTTTCGTAAAACTTGACATAGTTTATTTTTTCTGGATACAGAGAAGCCACTCTTGGAAATCTGGTACCGTTGCTATGCATATGGTCTTCTAATCCCTGGAAATACAGCTGATCTTCTTCCGGTATTTCCGGATCCATAATACCAATGGTCTGAGCCATTCTAGCAGCAAAGAATTCGTCTTCGCCACGGGTTATGCCCCAATAAGTTGGGACTTCTTGTTTGGTCATATTGTTATAATATCCCCATGAAACGCCTTCTTGCTCACAAACGGTTAATTGGCCAATGGCCTGAGAATCTTCATTGATCAGAATAGGTTTATTTGGGGTGTATTTTCTTACGAGGTGAATATGGTTATACAATCTAGATCTGCTTTCACCATTACCATGGATGATAACAACATCGCTAGCTTTGCAAACTTCTTCGTTGGTGAAGCCACCGCCTCCGCTACATCCGATAGGAATGCCGTTAGCGTGTAGTTTAGCAAAATTGATAAGAGCGACCATACCCTGTGGTTCATGAATAAGAGGCATTTTAGCAAACGGTGCTATATTGAACTCATTGGCAATTTCGATAATTAAATTGTTGAAGCCACTGTTGGCTAAAAACTTAGTCATTCCTTCTACAATATTTATTACGGCTTGGGCACCTTCCAATTCAGAGATGTTAGCAGCATAGAAATAGCTTACAATAACGATAATACCTAAGTCATCGCAGGCTTTAATTAACTTTAAGAGCCTATCTAGATATTTCGGACAAACCGTGGTTCCGTCAGCCGAATAAGGGTTATTCTGTAACAAATGTCCTGGTACGGTAAAGCAATTTCCACCACCTTGGAGGCCAACAGTTATAGCTCGTAAGCCACTAGCGTACCACTCGGGCAAAGCTTCTATCAATTCTTCTGTGTTTACATCCGGATCGAAGGTTTTACCGTATCGATTAAATCGGCCTCTATCCTGGGTGTCGAATATAGCTTGGATAAAACGAGCATTCATTAATGTACCTAACATAGTAGGCTTTACATTTGGATATTCAGAATAAACGAGAGTACCATTGATTAAAAATTTTTGCTGTTCGATTGTCAAATTAGTCTTACTCATTTTTATATTACCCCTTTGCTGTTTTTTTAAAGTTTAACAGCTTATTTTTCTTAGTTCAAGGTATTTTTTTAAAACTTTCTCCTCGCTACTCGGCCATAGCCACCTTCTCCGAGGGAGATGTCACGAAGTGACAGAGGGAATTGCAACAAAATAAGACCTCATCTATTTTTATATTAATAGAGGAGGCCTTATTATTTATTTGAGTATTTTATTTAGATACATTCTAAATCTAATACTATATCCTTTCCGGCAATAACAATATCCGTTTCATTTTTAAAGTTTATTGCTTGATCATGATTATCTGATATTATAAAAATAATAGTTGACTTATATCCACTCTCTTCAATAATTTTTTTATCAAATTCTATAAGAGGCATCCCGGCTTTAACTTTATCGCCAACTTTTACCAAGCATTTAAAGCCTTTACCTTTTAGGTTAGAAGTATTTACGCCGACGTGGATTAAGACTTCGACATCATTACGAACTTTTAATCCTACGGTATGTTCTGTTTCGTTCATGACCACCTCTACGGTCCCATCCGCTGGGGCTACGACCGTGCATTCGGTGGGTTCTATAGCTATACCGTCACCTAACATGAGTCTTGAGAATACTTTATCTTTTACATCTCTTAAAGATATACATTGTCCACTTACGGGGGCTAATAGCCCTTTTTGTTTGTTAAACAATCCCATATTTCAACCTCCCAAGTTTGATTTTTAAACTAAATTTTATTATAACGGCGTTATATTCTTATTTATTTTGAATGGCTGTGGTAAGTTGAGGAATAATTTGCTTTTTCCTAGAGTAAACGCCTTCTAAATATATACTATCTTTGTTAGGCTCTATACCGAATGCTTTATCTGCTAATTTTTTTTGAGGACCGACAGCAACGATTTCCGAACCGCCCAAAAGAATGTCAGTTACTATCAAAATTACAAGGTCTACTTTTTGGTTATCTTGAAGATTTTTCATTTCCTTAATTAAAGATTCTTTAATTTTGTATAAGCTGGCATGGTTAGTAGTATTCACCTGAGAAATAGAAGCTTTATAGGAGCCTAGGGCAAAGAGTTTAACATCACTTTCTAAAATTTCTTTAATGGGTAATTTATCCAAAGCGCCACCGATAGATAGGAGTTCTTTACCGTAATCGTCTAGGTCAACTTCGGATATTTTGGCTAATCTTTTAGCGATTTTAATATCCTCATCAGTGCAAGTAGGAGATTTGAAGCATAAAGTATCAGAAAGGATAGCACTTAACATTAGGCCAGCAATTTCTTTTGGGGGCATAATATTGGACTCTTGAAACATTTTAGCAATGATAGTACAAGTACAACCGACGGGTTCTACCCTTAAAAAGACGGGCGTTTTAGTATCAATGTTAGCCACACGATGATGATCAATTATTTCTAGGATTTCGGCCTGAGAGATGCCAAAAGCACTTTGGGAATCTTCATTATGGTCAACTAAGATAACTTTCTTTTTTTGGATGTCAAGAATATGACGTTTAGAAATAATACCTTCTACCTCACCTTCCTTGTTTAAAATAGGAAAATGCCGAAAACTGCTCATAAGCATAACTTCTTTGACTTCATCAATCGTTTCTTCGGCCTCAAAAAAAACTAATTCTTTAGTACCCATGATATAGTTAACAGGAGTGCTTTGGTTTATGATCTTTACAGCTTTAGAAAAACTACATGGTACGCATGCCACAGCAGCGGATATATTTTGCGGTAATACTACATTTATATGCTCCAAGTCAACACCTGTGACAATAATTAATCCGGCACCTGTATCGAGAGCGTTATTGATTAAGGAAGGATTATTACCGGTTAAAATTATATCCATATCGTTTAGCTTAGTATCATCCTGAATTTCGGAGGTAGTATAGATATCACCTTGAACGAAGGGGTCTTTGTACTCACCAACGATTATTTTACCTTGTAAAACACTCATTATATTCACAATCGGTGTTTTTGCTTCTCTTAAAATTGTATTTTCTGTTAATTCTAAATAGGATTTAGCGATATCAGTTAAAGTGACGACACCAGCTAAAGTGTTGTCCTGATTTAAAACGGGTGTGATACCCTTGTTGGATTGACCCATAGCATCCCAGGCTTTTTTGACAGAATCGCCTGTGTAAATGGGCCGAACCCGATAGTAATTCATATCCAAGACTTGCGGTTTAATGTGGCGTAGTAATAGTGGTTCCTTAATTTTAAATTTATTTAGTGCAAACTTGCTCTCTCTATTTAAAGGACCTATTCTAGTTGCAATAATATTTACATCTCCTAAAGATCTCTTATAATAAGCATACGCTATAGCCGCGCAAATGGAATCCGTATCTGGATTTTGATGGCCAAACACATACGTTTTGTTATTCATAAAAATGTTCCTTTCAATTTGTCTTTGTTTCAATTATTAGGAGATGTACTTTTTAAATATTTTATGCACTATCTTTTAATATATTTTAATTTGCTTGACTATATACATATTATTATGCCATTAATAATGCACCGATGCCAGATAGCTCATTTTCATTTTCGGATTCAAATCCTTTAGCAACAAATCCTTCTTGATTAAGAATATCAATAAGACCCTGTTTTAATACGTATTTTCCGGCCACTATTATTTGATAATCTTTAGAAAATTCTATGGCCGAAGAATTCATTAAAGCAGTAATATCACTTTGGAGAACAATACCGAGTAAAAAGTTAGCGACTTGATTATGAGAAAAATTACAAAACAAATTATTTATTCTACATAAAAATGCAGCTCTAGAAGTCCCAACTTTTTTAGCCTCCTTATAACCATTTATAACAAAGTCTTTCATATATTTAGATACTAATTCTCCACCGACGGCTTCGGAAATGATAGTGCGATTAGAAATAACTTCAATTAATTCTCCGGTGAGAGTAGTAACGCTACCAGTGATTTCGCCCAATTTATTAACGCTAATAAATTTGCTATGGGAGCCAGGTAAGACTAAAAGATAGGGGCGACCCTTTGGCAATTCCTCTAAGATAGCGAAGGCTTCGACTTCTTCGCCTCGCATGATGTCCATAGACTCTGGATTATTTTCGTCGAATTTATTTTTAACACCGGTAATGAAAGTGATCGGAATGTCGCAAATATCACTCATAAAAACAGTAACGGCCGAAGCCTTTAACGCTTCTTTAGATACAGGGACGGTTAGATGCGGAATCTCGTATAAGCCCAGGGCCGAAGTTATCATACCCGTAGCTATGACAGCATCGATTACAGGATTTTGGTTGCTACCTAATATAGCAGAAATAGAATTTTTTAAAGTATTTTTTAATTTATTATTATTACCGTCGATAGCTGTATTTTTTACGCCAATGTGTGTGGTTACAGCATCGACAAGATTAAACTCATAATCATACAAGCGAACTCTGGTGTTTGTTGTTCCTGTGTCAATTGTTATATACATGATATTATTACCTCCATTTTATTCTTCTATATATTTATCTGTAATTTTAGCCATACCTCAAAGTTTAGCATCTTGGTAAGCTGGATCGGCCCACAGATTAACCCGCTCGGCCGGATCATTGTTTAAATCATAGAGTTCTCCGTATTCTCTATTAACATAATATAAAGTTTTGATACCGTTTTCGATTACGCCTTTTATATCGTGAGCTTCCATAAATACATATGCTCGAGGGGTAACATTTTCTTTGGTCCAGTAATCACTATACGGATGATTTTCCATATGCTCACTTATTTTCTCCGGCCCGTTAGCCAATGTTAAGCCAGTCGAAGCGATGTCGATGTTGGTTACTAGATCGTCCCTCTATAACCGGCAAAATCTTTTATAGGTGGTTTAATAAATAATGGGATATGCATTAGCCCTTGACTTAAATACTGAGCTTTTGTTACCAGGTCAAAATATAGTGATAGGTAATCCTTTGAAGTTATCTCTAGATTTTGTCGGCTAAGTCGGAGTGATTACTCCCTCTTTCTCGCCTAAGAACCGTACGTGAGACTTTCACCTCATACGGCTCCAGCATACATTTATCCTTTAGTCTTGTTACACTAACCCTGCTTCTTTCTTGTTCCTGATATCTTTAACCGCTTGCTGGATTTCTATATCTGTTGGAACTATTCCTTTGACAGGGAATAATCTATGGTATTCTATATGACAGGATGTGTGTACTAATTGTAAGTTTTTATACTCATCAGTACCACCTTTATCTCTTGGTATTTTATGGTGCGTTTCTAATCCTTCTTTATAGTCCGTAATGGATTTACCACACATAGGGCAAGTGTAGCTTTGTTTCTTTGCTAACTTTTGTCTATATACAACGTTGTTTTTATCGAACTCTTGGATATTTCTTTTAATGAAATATTCTTCAAGTTCTTTGTTGAATGGACTGTGAGTGTGTTTAATCTGAGAATGTCTCACAATTGGTGTCCAAGCCATCTTTTTTAATTGGTTTCCTGTAATTGGGTCTGTCAATAGCCATTGATTTTTACTTTGTCCTGTTTTATCAGCTTTAAAATATTGTTCTTTAATCCATTTCCAACTTTTCTTTGGATGCATACGCACTAGGAATTTCTTTATCCTATCCCAAATATAAGTGTCCATTTCTGAATAGATCTCTTTGGCTGCTGATGGCGACCAATAATTTGCTGTTCCTATTATAATAGGATTAAGCGTATTAACAAGAGTTTGTACATTATTTCCATAGAGTTGTTTGGTGTTACTTGATACTTTTTGTTTTAATTTATTTATGCTATCCCTAGAGGGCTTAACCAATAGTTTATTCCCTTTTTCCGTTTTATACCTCTTAATGTTGAATCCTAAGAAGTCGAATCCACTTGTCACGGGTGTTATTTTGGTTTTGTCAGGTGCTAACTCTAGTCCTCTTATTTCTAGATAAGATTTAAGTAAGTCGTATACTTGATGTGCTTCTTGTTCTGTATTACACATAACCACGAAGTCGTTAGCGTATCTTGCCATAGCATAGGTACCTATATTTTCATAGGTTGTGATGTCTTGCCTATTAACAGCATTGTACTGTATGGATAGTATTTCTTCCATTCCATGTAGCGCTATATTAGCCAGTAATGGTGAGATGATGCCTCCTTGTGGAGTATCTTCCTCTGTTATGGTGAACACCTTATTGTCTACGAATCCTGCTTTGAGCCATTTTTCAATAATTTCTCTTTCTGGAAAACCTTCTAATTGCTTTATGATAAACTCATGATTGAGGTTATCATAACAGCCCTCGAAATCCCCTTCAAAAATCCATTGTCTTTTGCCACCTTTTAGGGTATTGAAAATCCTTTCAATTGCATCATGACACCCTCTACTAGGTCTAAAACCATATGATGTAGGTTCAAATCTGCATTCCCATTGTGGTTCAAGTGCTAATTTTACTATGTTTTGATATACTCTATCTTTAATAGTAGGTATTCCTAGGGGGCTTAGTTTTCCATTTTTCTTTCTAATATAAGTCCTGTATGCAGGTTTAGGATTATGATTTTGTAGCTTCAAACTTTCCATATCTCTGAATAATTCAAGTCTTTCACTGGAAGTTAATGCTTTGTAGCCATTTACTCCAGCAATTCTTTTACCTCTATTTGTTTGTGTAACTCTTTTTATGGAAACCAATAATGTTGCAGTGCTATTCATTAGCATTCTTTGTAGGTCTCTGACCTTACGTTTATTTCCAAGACTTTCGGCATGATATATTCGTTGTTGTAATTTTTCTACATACCTTTCGACCTCTATCCAATTGATTTGTTGCCA
>LNZM01000053.1 GCA_002007295.1 Candidatus Epulonipiscioides saccharophilum
TGAATTATAATTTATTCTCAGTTACGATGCCCAAACTATAATAATGAAAACATCTTACGAACTGTAGCTCTGGATTATAACTCACGTTATACTCTAAACTATATATCAAAGGAAGGTGCCTTCTTTTAGGAAGGTGCTTTCCTTTTTGTGCTTAGCCACATTTAAAGTATAACCAAAAACAATCGGTTATAAACAAATTTTAAAAAAATTTTTTCCCAAATACTTAAAGCTATTGATAAATGTAGAAAGTGAGTACATATTTTTTATTTTGTATCGTGCGCTGCTTTAACCATAGCTTGTAAATTCTCCAAAGGAATATTAGGTGCTAAATCGCAACCTGGCATCAATACAAAACCTCCACTTAATCCAGCTATTTTTATTCGACCTACACAGTGTTGGTACACCTCTTCCGCTGTCTTAATCTGTAACACTTCATACGGATTTAGGTCACCCGCTAACGTATAATCTCCTCTAGAAATAGAAAGAGCCTTATCTAAATCTATAGAATCTACTGATAAAAGAGCAATTCCCGAATCGAGTAAAGGCTCTACTCTCGCTATCGTATTACCACAAATGTGAACGAAATATTTTATATTTTTATCGTTTAATTTTTCAGCAGTCATTTTTATAGATGGTAATGCGTATTCTTCAAACATTCCAGGACTAATCATATCCCCAGATGCTACCGGATCTCCAACCATAAATACGTCAGCACCATACTCTATTAACTTTTCTCCTAATCTCTCTATTAACTCAGTTGAAAATTTAATGATTTCTTGCCCCGCTTCTTCATCATCAAACATTTGGGCCAAGAAATTTTGGATCCCGACCATCATACCCGCAAATGTAAATGGTGCCCAGGATATTCCTATTATAAGTTTTTCATCTCCATAATGCTTCTTTAACTCTTCTACTTGTTTTAATCCGGCCAAAAACTCCTCATCAGCTAAAGCTTTTTCCATAATAGTGTCTACAGAATAGTTTTTAATTTCATCTAAAGTCTTTAACGGTGGCTTGGTTACTTCGAAATTTTCTCCAATTTTATCATAGCATATTTCACCGCCCATATATTTCATGAAAAAGTTAGAAATATTTATTCCGCATACATTGTCCACTCCAAAGTCATCATATGCTTTTATTACATGGGAGGCTCCGAAATCCTTGGCATTTAACAAGTTTTTATAAGATGTTTTGTCTCGTTTGACTATCCATGTAAATCCGTCTAGTACAGCTACGGGCACTCTTGGGGTAGGCTCAAAATTTAACGCTTTTAAAAAAAGTTCTTTACCATTCATAAATTTACACCTCTAATTATAATAAATTTTATTTCCTTAAAGGCTAGTGTAGCATAATGCGAGTTGTCGAGATTTAAATTTTATCGTAAATATTATAAATAATTTAGGTTTAAGTATTTTGACAATTACCTTCAGCCATAATTTATTTCTGAGCATCTTAAAATGTTTATTCCATGGGATCAATCAATCTATTACTGATAACAAATTTTCATCGGTCATTTTTTATGTTATTTTGTATCGTGAGCTGCTTTAACCATGGCTTGTATATTTTCCAAAGGAGTATTAGGTGCTAAATCACAACCCGGCATCAATACAAAACCTCCACTTAATTCAGCTTTTTTTATTCTACTCACACAATGTTGGTAAACTTCTTCAGGTGTTTTTATCTGCAACACTTTATACGGATTTAAGTCACCTGCTAAAGTATAATTTCCTCTGCAAATAGAAAGTGCTTTATCCAAGTCAATGGAATCTACAGATAAGAGATCTATTCCAGAATTGAGTAACGGCTCTACTCTAGCAATTGTATTACCGCAAATATGGAGGAAATATTTTATATTTTTCTTGTCTAATTTTTCAGCAACCATTTTTATGGATGGTAATGCAAATTCTTCGAACATTCCAGGACTAATCATATCACCAGAAGCTACTGGATCACCAATCATAAAAGCATCGGCACCATATTCTATGAACTTTTCAGCTAATCTTTCTATCAGTTCGCAAGCAAATTTAATGGCCACCTGAGCTGATTCTTCATCATCCAATATTTGGGCCAAAAAATTTTGAATTCCTACCATCATACCAGCAAATGTGAACGGTGCCCAGGAATCGCATATTATAAGTTTTTCGTCTCCATAATGCTTCTTTAACTCTGCTACTTGTTTTAATCCGGCTAAAAACTCTTCATCAGCTAAAGCTTTTTCCATAATAGTGTCTACAGAATAGTTTTTAATTTCAGCTAACTTCTTTAACGGTGGCTTAGTCACTTCAAAATTTTCACCTATTTTGTCATAGCATATTTCGCCACCCATATACTTCATGAAAAAGTTAACAATACTTATTGCGTTTACATTATCCGCTCCGAAGTCATTATATGCTTTTATTACGTGGGAGACTCCGAAGTCTTTGGCATTAAACAAGTTTTTATAAGATGTTTTATCTCGTTTAATGATCCAAGTAAATCCACCTAGTATAGCTACGGGCACTCTTGGGGTAGGCTCAAAATTTAACGCTTTTAAAAAAAGTTCTTTACTATTCATAAATTCACACCTCTAATTTATAATAAATTTTGTTTCCTTAAAAAGCTAGTTTAACATAATGTAGTTTACTTAGAGTTTAAATTTCATAAAAAATATTACAAATAATTTAGTGTCAATCTTTTATGACTTTTCTAACTAACTTCTGCCACAATTTATTTCGGATCCTCTTAAAATTTTTATCCCATGTGGTAATAAGTCTATGACTGCTAACAAATTTTCTCGTACCGCCTTTACACTTCCTGGTAAATTTATTATTAATGTTCTTCCTCTTATCCCCGATACCGCTCGACTTAATATTGCATTCGGACTTATCTTAAAACTCTCTCTTCTTATCAATTCTGCTATCCCCGGCACATTCTTATCTATCACCGCTATCGTTGCCTCTGGTGTAACATCTCTTGTCGCAAACCCCGTCCCCCCTGTCGTTATTATAAGATCTAATCGATCCTCATCGGACCATTTCTTTAACTGTTCACTAATTTGCTCCACTTCATCTGGTACTATCACTTTATCAAACACCCTAAAATGTTTGTATTCTAATATCTCTTTTACGGTTTCTCCACTTAGATCCATCTTTTTATTTGCAGAACAAGTGTCGCTCGCTACTAATATTCCTACTTTTATTGGCATATATTCAGTTATAGTATCTCCTACCATCGCTTTGCCTCCTCTGATTACCTTTGCAAAGACTCCCGATGTCGGCATTATACATCTTCCTACTTTTTGCCCTATCTCACAATTATCATGACACTCTTTCCCATGCTGCGTTATCTCTAATATCACATCATTGATTCCTAATCTTGTCCCTATTTCTAATTTTGAAAAATCTATCCCTTGTGTTACTATATTCTCACCAAAATCTCCATTCTCTATGTTTATATTATGCTTTTTTGCTTGCTCCTTAAACTCTTCTATTACTGCATAGTCCAATAAACTAATCTGCCTGTGCCAATCCCCCCCATGTGCATCATATTTAATCCCGTAATCTTCTAAAAATTCTACTTCGGCCACAGAAGACTTCTTAGTTCCTCTTTGTTCACTTATACATAATGCCATTATCTTTTTCATATTTACCCTCCAATTTCTATCATCGTTTTTGTTTCTTTTGAAACTTCTTCTAAAAGATTATGCTGAACCGGTTTATTGTATATACTATTTTTTATAATTGCTAGGATTTGTTCATCTGCTATACTCCCCAAAAGTGGACGTATATTTAGACTATCTCTGGAGTGTAAACATGCCTTTAAGTATCCAGCCGAAGTAATTCTTATCCGATTACACGAACTACAAAAACATTCACTTAATGCACTGATAAATCCAATCGTTATATTATTTTCTTCAGATTTAATGTATCTGGCTGGTCCATTACCAAATGATTCCGAACTCTCCGTAAATTTACCATATTTATCAACTATTACTTTATATATTTCTTCTTGTCTTAAAGGTTTATATCCCGTCCCACACCCAATTGGCATCAGTTCTATAAACCTTATCGGTATTCTTATCTCTCTTGCAAACTCTACTAACCTTATTATTTCATCCTCATTTATCTCTTTTATTATTAATGAATTAATCTTTGTTTCTATCATTTTAGCTGAATATTTTATATTTGTTAATATACTTTCCAATACGTCTTGTTTCGTTATATAATTAAATTTATCCGCTTCGATTGCGTCCAAACTAATATTCACAGAATTTAGTCCAGCTTTTATTAATTCCTCAAGATAATTTGGTAACAAAACTCCGTTTGTTGTTAACGTTACCTTTTTGATCCCTTCAACTTTACTTATCCTTCTTACTATAGATACAATGTCTTTTCTCATTAACGGCTCTCCACCCGTTAATTTTATTTTCGATACTCCTATTTTTGCAAAAAGTTTCACTATATGCTCTATCTCTTCTACTCTTAAATAATCTCCATTTAACTCTTTTTCATAATCCCTTTTCTCATCTACACAGTATAAACATTTAAAATTACATCTATCTATTATGGATATTCTAAGATAATCTATTTCTCTTAAATTCTTGTCCTCCAAAATACACACTTCTTTTCTAAAATAATTTATTACTTTCTTCTAAGTGTCAATACTGTTATGTTTGTTAATCCCTTTTTTACACTAAGTTTTCTAATTCTAGATGTATATTTTTTCATCATAATTTTCTCTCCTATTTTAATTAATAATGTTATTTTTTCTAAGACAATTTATTATTTCTTCAATGTTATTTAAATCAAGAAAAGGTATACTTCTCTCATCTAAATTTGTATCATCCGTAGCTATTGCTAACAAATTATTTCGGCAAATACTTTTCTCCCCAGATCGAACTATCTCTATTTTGGCCACATTACTATTCTTAAACCCTTCCAATATAACTAAATCCATATCTTTGTAATACAGCAACAAATCTTCTATCTCCGGTTCTTCGGCTAAATCCTTAATAAACATCAACTTCGATTTAGAATATATCATGACATTTTTAGCCCCCACCTTTTTTATTTCATAAGTATCTGTCCCTGGCTGATCGGCCGTAAAATCATGTCCGTCGTGCTTAATAACACCTATTTTATATCCTTTAATCGTTAATTCTTTTACTAATTTTTTAATCAACGTTGTTTTCCCTGCATTTTTTACTCCGCTGATTGCTACCACTTTCGGCCTTGTACTTTCCACCTTTTATCCCCTAACTACTTTTCAACTTTGTAATTTCCACTTTTCCCGCCATTTTTCTCTACTAAAAAAATATCCGTTATCCTCATACTTCTATCCAATGCCTTGCACATATCGTATATGGTCAACAAGGCTATATTTACTCCAGTTAACGCTTCCATCTCTACTCCGGTTTGTCCGGATACCTTCACAGTAGAATAAGCTGTAATCCCTAATCTATTCTCATCTATTTCAAATTCTATAGATGCTTGCGTTATCATTAACGGATGACACATCGGTATCAATTCTGATGTCTTCTTGATCCCCATTATTCCCGCTATTCTTGCTACATTCAGGACATCTCCCTTTTTACTTTTTCCGTATTTTACCACTTCAAATACTTCCTCATTAACGTATATTGTCCCTCTCGCTACCGCAATACGTTCACTTTTCTCCTTGTCCGAAACATCTACCATTCGAGCATTCCCGTTTTCGTCAAAATGTGTTAGCACAAACTTTTCCTTTCTTCTTTTCTTTATATATTAATATTTTAATTTTATATTGATACCTCACCTTTATATCTTAGATCCTAATCTAGCCACTATCCCTTTTACTGAATATAGCGTCATCTTAGGCTATCTTCACTTTTTAAATAAATATTATATTGACTATATCTCCCTTGGCCAAACTTTTTGTACCTGCAGGGATTTCGATTAATACATTACATAAGCTCATGCTGTATAATGATCCTGAAGAATGATTCTCCGGTAATGTTACTCGGCCATTTTCGTATTTTGCTCTTATATAACGTCGCCTTACACTCTTTTTCGAAAATGTACTATCTAATATGGCCGTAGCTTTTTTAGACGATATATCCTCATCTCGGGCCATCTTAGCTATCATTGGCCGAACTAATATTTCAAAATTAACTAAGCAGGCAAACGGATTCCCGGACAAGCCTATCAAAACCTTATTATCCAAACTTGCTCCCAAAACAGGTGTTCCCGGTTGCATATCTACTTTCCAAAACAATCTTTTTGCTAACATCTGCTCAAAAACCTTTGGCATAAAATCTCGCTCACCAACTGAAACTCCACCCGTCGTTACTATCATATCAACTTTTTTTATTAATTTCAATAAGTTCTCGCAAATTTCCATCGGATTATCCATTATGTTGTCCAATATAATTACTTTTAATCCCAAATCTCTTAGTCGTTCTTCTATTATATATCGATTGCTATTATAAATTTTGCCCGCTTCCAATGGTTGTCCAATATCCATTAATTCGCTGCCAGAACAAAGTAGGCCAACCGTTACTTGTTTATATACCTCTATTTCACTTACCCCTATGCTGGCTAAAACTCCAACTTTTATAGCATTAATTTTTTCACCCGCTCTTATTACTATAGCATTCATTTTTATATCTTCGCCCTCAAAACAAAAGTTTTCATACTGCTTAAGCTCTCGATATATAACCACTTTTTTGGAGACGAGTTTTAGACTACGTTCTGGCCCGAAATCTTGGCTACGTTCTCGATCAAGTTCTTGGACGTAATCAGTATCTTCCTGTCGTATAACACAATCGCATCCATTAGGTATCGGTGCACCAGTCATAATCCGTACAGCTTGCCCTTTTTTTACACTTAAATCCCGTACATCGTCGCCAGCATATATCCGAGCAATTACTTCTAATTCTA
>LNZM01000054.1 GCA_002007295.1 Candidatus Epulonipiscioides saccharophilum
CTTAATAAATAGTTTTAACGACTTTTTCTTGTCGTGTTTCACTTTAGAAACATTTTCGGTGCATTGAATATTTTACGCTAGAAATGACTACTTCTAGCAACCGTTTATATTCAGTTGTATTTAAAATAGCCTTATATCCCCATAGCTAAAGCTAGGGGCTTTACGGCTTGTCTGGTAATATTTTGGTAGTACATATATTAGGAGGAAATTAAATGAAACTAAAATCAATTTTGACTACGCTACTAGTAGCGGGAATGTTAACTACGGTATTTACCGGCTGTGGATCCGATTCCAAAGAAAATCAAGCACCTGTAGTGTTAAGTGAAAGCGGAACATTTCCGATTGTACCGGAAGGCGAAGAGTTGGTTGTAAATATTTTTGCTCCACTTAGGTCAGGAGTTACTACATATGCAAGAGAAGAAAATTCATTAACAAAAGCATTTGAGAATCATACAGGGCTTACGATAGAATGGAGCGAAGTGCCGAGTGCAGATAGATTGCAAAAATTAAATAGTATCATGCAAAGTGGATTATATCCGGACGTTATATTAGATCACTGGTGGTCCAAATCGGAGCAACAATTATATGCAGATCAAGGAATATTGGTACCGTTAGAAGAATTGATAGCAGAGCATGCGCCACATATTCAGGGTATCTTGGACAAATATCCATTAGTAAAGCAAAACATGACACTAGATGATGGCCATATATATTCGATCCCATCCTTAGATGCTAGCCCGCAAACAGAGGCTAATTACAAAATGTGGATCAACCAAGTTTGGTTAGACAATTTAGATTTGGATATGCCAAAAACGCTGGATGAATTTACGGAAGTTATGCGCAAGTTTAGAGACGAAGATGCGAACGGTAACGGAGATCCAAATGATGAGATAGCGTTAACAAGTTCATTTAAAAGTTGGAATGCAAACACAATGTATTTCTTATTGAATAGTTTTACTTATTATGCGCAAAGTAATAAATTTATGTATATAGATGAAAATGGAAAACTAATTTATACAAGAGTTAGTGATGAGTTTAAGGACGGAGTAAAATATTTACACTCATTATTTGAAGAAGGATTACTAGATGAGGCCGCATTTACACAGGATGCTAACGGACTGAAGCAGATAGGAAATAATCCAGGCGATAATATATTAGGAGCATGTGCTGGAGGATATTTGGGATCCTTATTAAATATAGGAGACTCTGATAGGTGGAAAGACTTTTCTGCGGTAGCCCCATTAATCGGTCCAGAAGGAGTTCAATATACGATAGCAAATCCAGCGATGGGCAGTGCGGTTTTGGCTATAACATCCGAATGTCCGTCGCCAGAAGCTATTGTGCGAGCATGGGATTTATTCTTCTATAATGAAACAAACGATTTTGGTATTTATAATTTTGCCGGAGAAGAAGGTATAGATTATGTTCTAGCATCCGAAGGAGATTTGAATGCTATTGGCGAACCAGCTACCTATACAAGGCTAACTGGAAACAACGATAGAGATGGGCGCTATTGGAATCAACTTGGACCATGGTATAAAGCCGAAGATTTCATGATTCGATACACAGTAGAAGGAGACGGCGATGCGGAAAGTACGTTGCACCAAATAACCTTAGATCATTATACTCCTTATTTACCAGACGATAGCATGATACTTTTGCCGATGGCTTTTGGTACCGATGAGTCTCGAGAGCTAATAGATATAGAAACAGCGATGAATGCATATTTTGATATGACTTTTGCTGAGTTTGTAACCGGTAAATTAGATATAGATGAAAATTGGGATGAGTATGTAGCAGAGTTAGAGAAAATTGGCCTTGCGAGATATTTAGAAATTTATCAAAATAAACTTGATGCTAAATAGGCTCTTTGACCTGTGTCACGAAGTGACTGAGAGGTTGAGAGCTGTCAACAAAATTGACTAAGAGGTTGAGAGATTAGTACCTTCGGAAATCGGAGGTACTTTTTTTGGCTAAAGAAAAAATGTTGACAATCTAGTAGATGAAGCTGACCGAGAGATTAAATTCCTGAAATTTCCACTAGAAATATATATCAAAACGCAGTATAATGAAGCAAGGATAATATAACAATGTATCCATGATATATAACATAGAATCAATGAATCAAGTTAAGGATATGACAAAATACATATTTTATAAAATAAGGAAAAGTTGTTGACAGTTTAATGAATAAGTAGTAAGATTTTATTAGTACATATATTAGGAGGAGATTAAATGAAATTAAAATCAATTTTGACTACATTGATAGTAGCCGGAATGGTAAGTACGATCTTTACGGGATGTGGCTCAGATTCCAAAAAAGATCAAACACCTGTAACATTAACAGAAAGCGGAACATTTCCGATAGTACCGGAAGGTGAAGAGTTAGTTATAGATATTTTTGCACCGTTAAGATCAGGAGTTACTACATATGTCAGAGAAAATAATACTATGACACAAAAGTTTGAAGATAAGACGGGATTAACAATAAATTGGAGCGAAGTTCCGAATGCAGACCGAGTTCAAAAATTAAACAGCGTAATGCAAAGTGGACTATATCCGGACGTTATATTAGATCATTGGTGGTCTAAATCCGAGCAACAGCTATACGCAGATCAAGGGATATTAATACCGATAGAAGAGTTAATAGCAGAGCATGCACCACATATTCAAGCAGTATTAGACAAATACCCATTAGTTAAGCAAAACATGACGCTAGATGATGGGCATATTTATGCGATACCCGCTTTAGATACGACACCACAAACAGGGGCCAACTATAAAATGTGGATCAACCAAGTTTGGCTAGATAATTTAGGATTAGAAATGCCGACTACCTTAGATGAGTTTACAGAAGTGGTACGTAAATTCAGAGATGAAGATGCCAACGGTAATGGGGATCCAAATGATGAGATAGCATTAACAAGTTCGTTTAAGAGCTGGAATTCTAATACAATGTATTTCTTGCTAAATAGTTTTACGTATTATGCAGCACATAATAAATTTATGTATATAGATGACAATGGAAAATTAGTATATACAAGAACTAGTGACGAGTTTAAAGAAGGCGTAAAATATTTAAATTCATTATTTGAAGAAGGTTTACTAGATGAGACCGCCTTTACACAAGACACCAATGCATTAAAACAAATAGGAAATAATCCAGGAGAAAATATTTTAGGAGCATGTGCCGGTGGATACTTAGGTTCATTCCTAAACATAGGGGATTCAGATAGATGGACCGAGTTCTCGCCAGTAGCACCGCTAGTTGGTCCGGAAGGCGTTCAATATGCTATCGCAAATCCGGCTTTAGGTAATGCTGTGTTGTCGATTACATCCGAATGTCCGTCGCCAGAAGCTGTTATCCGTGCTTGGGATTTATTCTTCTATAATGAAACAAACGATTTTGGTATTTATAATTTTGCCGGTGAAGAAGGTATCGATTATGTTCTAGCATCCGAAGGTGATTTGAATGCTATCGGCGAACCAGCTACCTATACAAGGTTAACCGGAAACAACGATAGAGATGGCCGTTATTGGAATCAACTTGGACCAATGTATAAAGCAGAAGATTTCTTAATCCGCTACACAGTTGAAGGTGACGGCGATGCTGAAACTACATTGCACCAAATAACCTTAGATAATTATACTCCATACTTACCAGATGATAGCATGATACTTTTACCGATGGCTTTCGGTACAGATGAGTCTAGAGAGCTAATAGATATAGAAACAGCTCTAAATTCATATTTTGATATGACTTTCGCTGAGTTTGTAACCGGTAAGTTAGATATAGATGAAAATTGGGATGAGTATGTAGCAGAGCTAGAAAAAATTGGCCTTTCAAGATATATAGAAATTTATCAGAATAAACTTGATTCTACAAGAAATTAATTGCTCTCGTCAGCTTTAGCTGACTGAGAGATTAAGTACCTTCAGAAAATGGAGGTGCTTTTTTTGTGTTTGATACGCCGACGGATGGGTTTAAAAAAATTCCTGAAATGTCCACTAGAAATATATGTAAAAATATGGTATAATAAGCATATATTAAATAAAAAATCAAGGAAAGGACTTGTATGGAGCATAAACAATTAAATTATAGTATGCCTAGATATGATTGCGCAATCATACAAAACATAATCTGGATTCGAAAATTTTAAATTAAA
>LNZM01000055.1 GCA_002007295.1 Candidatus Epulonipiscioides saccharophilum
AGGGCCACTTCCCCACAATGTTGTGAAGACGGAAGGGATCCCGCTTCCCTTGAAACTAGTGGAAACTTAAAGGCCGCTTTCTCCCTCCGTCAACTAACGCTGACACCTCCCCCGCAATTTTGTGAAGACGAAGAGGGCACCATTTCCCCGCAATTTTGTGACTAAGATTCTTAAGTTCCCGGCTATGCCCCTGGAAGGGGAGCAGGGCCACTTCCCCGCAATGTTGTAAAGACGGAGGGGGCACCCGCTTCCACGCAATTTTGTGACTAAGATTCTTAAGTTCCCGCCTATGCCTAGAAGGGGATCAGGTTACCCGTACTCCTAGTTAACTTCGCCAAAAGATTCTAACTATTTGAAAAATGGATTGTTCTTTTTCTCAAATCCTACTGTAGTCTCTTCTCCATGTCCTGGATATACTTTAGTTTCCGCTGGTAACGTGAAGATCTTATTTTCTATCCCTTCTATTAACTGAAGAGAATTTGATCCCGGTAAATCCGTTCGACCTATGCCTAGCCTAAAAAGTATATCACCAACAAATAATGCTTCGTTCTCTTTGTTGTAATAGGCTACTCCATCGGAACTATGCCCAGGTACATATATTACCTTGAATTTTAACTCCGAATCATTTATATTTATCTCTTCGTTAGCCGATACATATCTGTCTGCTTCGATTGATATATTTAATCCTACCATACTCGATAAATTATATACCGGATTCGGTAAATATTTTTTCCCTTCCTTGTGTGCTATCACCTCTGCTCCGGTTTTAGCCTTTACAGCCTCGACAGCTGATATATGATCAAAATGCCCATGCGTTATTAGTATGGCCTTTAACGTCGCTCCCGCTTTGTTTAGCTCGTCTATTAATATGGCTGCGTCGTCGCCCGGATCAATCATTACCGCTTCTTTATTATCGTCTATTATTAGATAACATTGTTCGCCCATGGTTCCTACTGTTATTCTTTTGATTTCCATAATTTTTTCCTCTCAATTCTTTTATACCATACTGATTATATCTCAATTTGTAATCCTCTAATATCTCCTACTGTTATTCTTTTGATTTCCATAATTTTTTCCTCTCAATTTTAACCTCTTTGTCACTGCATGATACGCCCTTTTATACAATACTGATTCTAATTTAATTTGTAAAGGTATCTTTGCTATTACTACTTATAAAAAAGTATAAAAAAAATAAGCTCTCGCTTATTAATTCTTTCCTATGATCCTCCATCAGCTTTCAATTAAAATTTGAATATAAGTTTCGCCAAAAGATGTGCGGGGCGACCACTCCACAAGAACCCCTCAGTCAGCTACGCTGACAGCTCCCCTGGAAGGGGAGCTGGGCCACTTCCCTGCAATGTTATAAAGACGGAGGAGGCACCGCTTCCCCGCAATTTTATGAAGACACGGGGCGCAACGTAGTGAAACAGGCTTAGAGATCTATTTCTATTATATTTTATTTATAGAAAATTGCTTATTAATTTTATGCATTTCCATATAATATGCTACAATTAAAGGTATGGCTCCGAATATCCATGCTATAGGATCTGCTAAACATATACCTCTAAATCCTATCCATGCTGGTAACGTATACGCTACAATTATTCGCCCGGTTAACTCGATTACTCCAGATACCATCGGCATCAATGGTTTTCCCATCGCCTGTACCGTATTCCTGTATATAAATATAAATCCTAACACCGTGTAAAACGGCGCAGCATATCTTAATACCATTACTGCATTGTCGGTCATCTCTATTGCCGATTTGTCTAAAAATAACTCTACTAATGCTTTCGAATATATCATCAGAATTATTCCTATTATCGCACTTGTGAGTATATTCATTATTATCGCCGTATTTACTCCTTTATTTATTCTCTTATAATCTTGTGCTCCTTTATTTTGTCCAACATATGTTGCTAATGCTACGCCATATGTTATTAACGGTTGCATAGATAAACTTAATACTTTGTTTGCTGCCGTATACGCGGCTATATAAGTAGATCCAAAATTATTTATAGCTCCTTGTACTATCATTATACCAAAGGATAAAACCGAAAATTGTATAGACATAGGTATTCCCATTTTTAAATGTAAACTGTAATAATCTTTTGGAGCTTTAAAATCTTCTTTCTTTAATTTTAAAATGTCAAATTTTTTATAGCTATAAATTATGCAAAGTACAGCGGCTGTCCCCTGTGCTATATTCGTAGCATAGGCTACGCCAGAAACTCCCATTTTTAATCCTAATATAAAAAATAAATCTAATACAATATTTATTAAACATGCTATAATTAAAAAGTATATTGGAGTTCTGCTATCTCCTAATGCTCTTAAAATTCCTGCGGCCATGTTATAAAATGTTTGAGTAAAAATTCCTGTTATAATTATGCTTATATATGTATCTGCATAATTATATATATCTGAAGGTGTATTCATAAACTCTAACAGAGGATCTATGACTCCTAGCATGATAAATGTTACAACTATAGTTATCACAATCGTTAGCTTTATCGCCGATGCTACCGCATATTTAACCCCTTTTATATCTTTTGCGCCAAATCTCTGCGATACTAATACCGAAAATCCACTTGACATCCCTATGATTAAACTATTTATTAAAAAGAACATCGAGCCTGTCGTCCCCACGCCCGCTAACGCCAATGAACCTACAAATTTTCCTACTATGATCGTATCCACTATTGCATATATTTGCTGAAATATATTTCCTATTATTAATGGTACTGAAAATAGTAGCAACAATTTTAACGGATTGCCTTTTGTCATATCCAATGTCATCGATTATGCCCCCCAAATTTTCTTATATTATATTATCTATAGTCCTTTTTATATTATTATATTATTTTTCTTCTTTCATTATTCTCTATTGATACATATTTATATCGTCCATATTTTTATTTTACTTCATCGTATTTTTAATTTTTAATCTAATTGACATATTATTCTAATCTAATTATCATTTTTGCTATTGACCTATTTACTTTATTTCTGTAAAATAATTTTAACCGATTTTTATTTCTTACATATTATATATAGAAAGCTCTATTTGTGATAAGTTTCGTTGGCCGAAATTTTGCAAGCTCGATATATTTGCTCAATTAAAATTATTCGAAATAATTGATGAGGAAACGTCATCTTAGAAAAACTTAATTTTAAGTTAGCCCGCTTTATTATATCCTCCGATAGCCCAACGGAACCACCTATTATAAATGCAATATGATTTACTCGATTGATATATATTTCATCCATATACTTTGCAAACTGCTCGGAACTTTGCATTTGGCCATCTAATGTCATAGCTATGACAAAAGCGTCGTCTTTTAACTTGGCTAGTATTTTTTGACCCTCTATATTTTTAGCTTTTTCTTCTTCTTTTATCGATGCTTTGGCCAATATTCTTTCATCTTCAATCTCTATCGTCTCTAATTTAGCATATGATTTAAGTCGTTTGTTATACTCAGAGTATGCTTCTATTAGATATTTTTCTCTTAATTTACCTACACATATAATTTCTATTTTTTTCATTTAATCACCTTTTATAAATAATTATTAACTTATACTCATATAATAGTCTAAACTCTTTACATTTATTATTTATTAATTTATACTATATATGTAGTAACACGAACTAGTATTTTTTATTAGAAAGGATCGTGCAAACATGAAGATCGAAAAAATTAGTGACACACAAATCCGCATTACTTTGAACCAAGAAGATTTATTGGACAGAAATATTAAGCTAACCGAACTAGCCTATGGTTCAAAAAAAGCACAAAATTTATTTCAAGACATGATGAGTAAAGCTTATGAAGATTTTGGATTTGAGGCACAAAATGTACCTCTGATGATTGAAGCTGTACCTCTTAGCATAGATAGTATTATGATTGTTGTTACCAAAGTGAGTGATCCCGAACAGTTAGAGGAACGCTTGGGCCTAACTGGCGAAAGACCTACTCATAGAACTTTTAAAGAACAAGATAGAAACTTTACGTTCGAAGAGATAGAACCTGTAATGCCAGATTATTCTGCTTATTTAATGTATCGTTTTGATAATCTTGATGAAATAAGCTCTCTTTCTCATCAAATACAACATTTGTTTTTTGGAGAAAGTCGTATATATAAATATACAGATAAATATTTTTTATTAATTTCAAGTAACCAAAATACCAATACAGATCAAAATGTTTTGATTGGCGTTTTAAATGAATTCGGCCGTCGTGCCTATACAAGTGAATTAAATGAAAATTTCTTATTAGAACATGGTACTCCTATTATTAAGAAAAATGCTATAGATGTCCTTGCTAAATATCTGTAAATGCCCTTTTATGGGCATTTTTTATTTAATAAAAAAAATAGCTAAAACTTAATATCAAAATATTGCGCATTATCTATCTCTACATATTTTTGTTTTTTAATATAATCTATAATCAACTCTTGAATGTCTAGAGAATATTCTTTATATAATTGGACATCTACTATAAAAATCATACTCATTCTATTTTCCCGTTCCTGTGGCCCTATAATTGCTCATATACAGGGTATAAACTTTTTGTCTATCCATTTGTACATTATAGTAATACGATCACTTATTGGGCGTTTTAGGTCTATTGTGTAATGAAATCCTGAAAAAATCATAATTATAATGCGTTATCTTCGGTTTTAAAAATTTGTTGCTTATTTTTATTTCCCTATTCTCTACATCATAAAACTCGGTCACTCGTTCTAAGGCTAGCTTTAAAATCTCGTATGTCACACCTAAAACTTAATATCAAAATATTTCGCATTATCTATCTCTACATATTTTCGTTTCTTAATATAATCTATAATCAACTCTTGGGTATCTATAGAATATTCTCTTATAATTGGACATTTAGTATAAAAATCATACTCTCCCGTTCCTGTGGCCCTGTAATTGCTCATACACAGGGTATAAACTTTTTGCCTATCCATTTCGTCCATTATAGTAATACGATCGCCTATTGGGCGTTTTAGATCTATTGTGTAATGAAATCCAGAGAAAAAATCATAATTATAATGCGTTATCTTCGGTTTTAAAAATTTGTTACTTATTTTTATCTCCCCATCCTCCACATCATAATACTCAGCCGCTCGCTCTAAGGCTAGCTTTAAAATCTCGTACGTCACTCCTAATACCTTTATCGTATTCGGAAATTGATACGCCGCCACTATATCTCTTATAGTAACATTTCTGTCAAATCCAATTAAATTATTTCCTAACGCTGTACATGAAAAATCGGCCTTAGTAAACTCTAACTGAACTTGATTGCAAAAATTCGCTAGCAACGATCCGTTCAATGCCATCGTTAATTTGTCCTGAACTTTTATCTCTTGCTTAAATGTCCCTATTGGCTCATCTAACCACTTGTTTATTTCATTTTCTATTTCTAATAGCTCCTTCGGTATCTCTATATCTGTCTTACTTGGCTGAATAACTTTGGATCTGATCTCTTTTCCTTCAACTTCTATATATCCGTATTCAACCGCATTGTGCCTTAACTGCATTGCAAATGTTCCAAATAAATTTATCCCATGAATTGGCATATGTTGATGCCCCGTCAATAATATATCAAAATCTAGTTCCTTACATATCTTATATGCTATATTCTCTTTCGTAAATGATAACCTTTCTCCACTCTCAACATCACATTCAAATCCTCCATGATATAAACATATCGTTAAATCACATTTGTCTTTTATTAATCCTAAATTGTTTTTTAATCCTTCGTACGCATCTGTTATTTCAAAATTTTCTAAATGTTCTGCCTTTTCCCATAATGGTACAAAATCCGTTACCGCCCCTACTATACCTACTTTTGTCCCATTTTTTAATTCTTCAATATAGTATGGATATAATTCCATCCCTCCTGTATTATCTATTAGGTTTGATATAATACATTTTGCGTTTAGATTATATAGCAATAGGTAAGGTCTTGATATTATCTCCTCCTTTTCCCCTGCTCCACACCGTGCATGCACCTTTCAATGCACACGGCGTTCCATCAATTTGTACTATTGACTTAGGGCTATCCCTCCACTACTTATTATCATAGCTTCTTCGGTACTGTGCCCCTTCTTTCATCGTTTTAAATGTAAATTTCTGAATTATCTCCTATCCCTTTACAACCACTTCTTCGATATTAAGATCTCCATGTAAACGACTTACCACGTTTCCTTTAGCTTAGCTTTACATTATGTTTTAGGTACTTTCTATGGTCCTGTAGTCTCGATTATACCTCTAATATAATAAGGACTTTCATAACGTAGCTTTTTACTCATCCTCAACTACCTCTCTTTACAGAGATATTCACATTTCTATGAATTGTATTTTTTAGGCCCGTTCATTCGAAAGTTCGTCAGTTTCTCAACATTCTTACCGTGACATATTTTTAGCCCCCCGGCCTATCAGCAACTTGACCACCTCTGGTTCACTTTTCCTGTATCCTATTTTCTTAGGGCTACCTCTTAGCCGACTTATGCGAGCTTTATAACAATTTTTGGCTTAATCCATCTTTGCTATTCGCAGTTTTAGGGAAGACCTTTACGAGCCGTTACTCTCTTCATTCGATCTTTCTTCTAAAGAATTCTTAACCTATTTTTTTTATACTTATCTTAGATTAGCAATACCTTTTCAGTACTGAACGTGTCGCACCTACATACTTTCTTAACGCTTTATATCCATAATTAAAATCATGATTTCCTAATGTTATATATTTATATCCTAATTTATTTAATACTTCCGATATTATACACTTATCTAATTTTTCCCACATAAATTTTGTGAACGGTGACCCTTGTATTGTATCTCCTACATCTATTATTAGCCGATTTCCTTCATCCTGATCGAATTCTTCCCCACAGGCTAATATCCCTTGGGCCGATGTAGCTCCTGTCGCATAATTAATCGGCAAAATTCTTCCATGTGTATCTGTTGTATAATATATTTTAACCATCCTTTTTCTCCTTTCCATATTTAATCTTAGTTTATCCCAAAAAATCTATAAATAAGCCTATGTAAAAATTACTTTTTATGGTATAATTCTAGAAGGTTAACCAAAAACCTTACTTACTACTTAATAAAGGAGGAGTTTATGCAGTTTTTATATAAATTAGAACGTAAATTCGGTAAGTACGCTATTCCTAATTTAATGTTCTATTTAATTTTTGGACAGGGAATAGTCTTTTTTGCATCTTTAATAAATCCTAACTTATATTATGCTTTTATATTTGACTGGGCATCCATATTACACGGTGAAGTATGGAGATTAATTACTTTTATTTTTATCCCCACTTCTATGGAGCCAATTTGGTTTATATTGATGGTTGTAATTTATTATTCAGTGGGAAATCGCTTGGAAAGCATGATAGGAACTTTTAACTTTAATTTTTACTATTTTATCAGTGTTCTTTTAACTGTAATAATTTGTGCCTTTTTTGGCATTTCCGGGAATATAGGAACATATATTAATATGTCATTATGGCTATCATTAGCTACAGCTATGCCAAATATGAGCTTTTACTTATATATGTTAATACCTATTAAAGCAAAATTTTTAGTGTATCTTTACTTAGCTGTTCTAGCTTATGAAGTGATGATATCCGCACAAAAATTCGCTACTTTTTCTGTTATTTTAGCTTCTCTTAGTGGATATATAATCTTTTTTGTTTTACCTTTATTTAAAGATCATAGATCTAAATCTAAAAACAATCTCGATACATCTCAAACCACCCTGAGAACAAAACATAGAACTCTTGATAAATCACCCCAAGTTATCAAAGTAGCATTTCATAAGTGTTCTGTATGTGGTAAAACAGAATTAGATGATGAAGATCTTGATTTCAGATACTGTTCTACTTGTGGTAAAGAATTTTGTGAAGAACATTTAAAAAATCATCAGCATTAAGACGCATTATTCTTGCGTCTTTCTTTTTAATGTAATTAAATTATGCTCCAACATACGATATAAAGTATATGTTTATTTTATAATAATATGAGGAAATGAGGTTTTGTTTTATGTCAAATAGAAGGGTTAAAGTATATGAACATATCATTAACATCTGGAAAGCAGAATTAAAACCAATGTCTCGTAAAGTTTATTCCCTAATCTCAATGAATCCTAATGAAAAATTTTTAAGTACACTCAGTGCTACAAAATTATTTGATTATTGGTATGAGGGAATACACGAAGACTATAAATTTTTAATAGATGAAAAATTAAAGCATATAGAATTCGACGACGATATCGAAATAGTGTACCCCTGGACAGACATTTGCGGAAATACCAGGTGGATTCGAACATGTGCAAGAATGTATAAAAAATTTGAGAATAAATCTGTATTTATAGGCTATCAGCAAGTTGTACCTCAAATTTATATGCCCGAATATGAAGAATATAAAGCTGAATATAAAATAAACGTTCTTGAAGGCAATGTTACTCTTACTATGTGTACTCATGAGGCATTTGCACCATGTACTCTTAATAAAACTATATCTTATGACGAATTTTTACGTTCACTATTTAAAAATTTATTAAATGATAGGGATAAAGAGAATTTAAAAAATTGGTTTGCAGATTCTGCCAAAATAGAAAATGTTTATCAGTATGGTACTAGAACTATAATATACCCAAAATCAATTAATGGTGTAGTCCGATATATAAAAGTAACTATAAAAGCAACTATTATTAATAATAACACTGTAGATGAATTTATAATATTGGCTCAAGATATAGATAATAGTGTTAGACGGCGTGAACGCTCTAGATTTTTAGTTAGACTTATAAATAATTTAGAATATATGTTAGGAGAAGAAGGCAAAAGTTTAGCCGAAGAAGATCAGAGTGAACTATTAATACGAGAATTTCATGATGCATTAAAAAATGAAGATTTCGAAGTATACTATCAACCTAAATATAATCCTATCAAACACAGAATAATTGGTGCTGAAGCATTAATAAGGTGGAATTTTAAAAAACGAAAACTCATCAGTCCTGACACTTTTATTTTATTATTTGAAAAAAATGGCTATATAATCGAATTAGATAAATATGTCTGGCAAAAAACATGTGAATTTATTCATCAAAATGAAATCGATCTTTCCATTTCTATGAATGTTTCTATGAAACACTTAGAATATCCAGGATTTAAAGAATATATTGAATCACTAGTAAAGGAATATCAAATAGATCCTAGTCAGTTATGCTTAGAATTTACCGAAACCGCACAGTATGATGATATAAACTATGTTTCGGATACATTATTGGATTTACAGTACAATGGATTAAAATTATCTTTAGATGACTTTGGTTCAGGTTATTCTAGTCTTAGTTTATTAAAAGATTTACCCGTAGATGAAATCAAAATTGATAAATCATTAGTTGATAGTTTATCTACTAGTAATGATAAGGCTATATATATCTTAGAAACCATCGCCCAAATGAGTAATAAATTAAATGTTACTACTGTTGTAGAAGGTGTAGAAACCCAAGAACAACTTAAATTATTAAGAAAAATAGGCTTTAATACTATACAAGGATATTTATTTAGTAAACCCTTACCTGCTAAGGATTTTTTAGAATTATTATACAAAACTAACTATAATCTCAAAGCTTAAATATCTTATACTTTATAACAAAAAAAGTACTTGCTTTGAAAAGATAGTTGCAAGTACTTTTTCATTTTATTATTTTATGTACATAAAAAAAAGCAAAAAAAATATGCCCGAAACCGGAATCGAACCGGTACGGGAGTTAAGTCCCGCAGGATTTTAAGTCCTGTGCGTCTGCCAGTTCCGCCACTCGGGCATATCATTTATTTATGTCATATTTCAGACAATGACCCATTAGGGAATCGAACCCTATTATATTTACCATTAAGTCAATTTTTAATATAAAAAAAAGCATCTACATTTTGTAAATACTTACCTATTTATAACGTGCGCAAAAGGATTCGAACCCTCGACCTCCTGATCCGTAGTCAGGCGCTCTATCCAGCTGAGCTATGCACACAAAGCTGAAAAATTAAAATTAAAAATATGCCCGAAACCGGAATCGAACCGGTACGGGAGTTAAGTCCCGCAGGATTTTAAGTCCTGTGCGTCTGCCAGTTCCGCCACTCGGGCATATCATGGTCGCTATAGGGCTCGAACCTATGACCCTCTGCTTGTAAGGCAGATGCTCTCCCAGCTGAGCTAAGCGACCTTTTAATCTTTAGTATGTCATATTTCAGACAACGACCCAGAAGGGACTCGAACCCTCGACCTCCGCCGTGACAGGGCGGCGTTCTAACCAACTGAACCACTGGGCCATTCTAGCATTTTTTATTAATAAAGTGGACCTTCGGGGACTCGAACCCAGGACCGTCCGGTTATGAGCCGGGCTCCGGTGGTTACGTAGTTCACATTTAAAATAAATAC
>LNZM01000056.1 GCA_002007295.1 Candidatus Epulonipiscioides saccharophilum
AGACGCATTATGCTTCACTTATGCCAAACTCTAAAAATATAATGCAGGGAATATGCAACAATTTGAATGAAACAGGTGGCAGGCAGTAGAATTACAAACTGCATAGTCAAAGTAGCTGAGGTTACTATGAATAATTACTCATTAAAGGTGGAATCAGGGTATTATTTCAGAGAACAACTGAAAGCAGGTGTTTGCTGTTGTCTTCTAGTGAAATTACTTTATAACAGATGCAAAAAATGGTCTTCTCATCTGTTGCGCACAGTGTATCTGTGTCTACTATTTTCAGATATTGCTTCATTGCCAAGCAGCAAAAGAAAAAGCAATGTAACAATGTAATCTATGCATGGTGACTTTAAATGTATTTTAATGCCAGAAGTAAGAAATTGCAACCTCATATCTGACTACCAGATTAATGTCAAGGCCATCATCTCACTATCATCGCAGAAAGATGAATATTTCAGCAGTAAATGCTGGTGGTGAGTCATGTTTTGGCTTGCCACTGCAGTGATATTATACTGGGAACAGATGAGTGTATTGTCAACGCACTGGGAACACTGGAAGCAGAGAGAAATCTCTGCAGGGCGCCTGTCTTAACTTCAGCATGGTAGTGAGCCTGCATGAGTGTGTTTGTGTATATAAGCTACACCTTTTCTTTGCTGATCAGCCATTGATAACCAGTGTGTATATTTTCAAACATATGTTTGTAAAACTCTGCTTGTGTTGCCATCCTAAAGCGGGGCCCTAACCTGCTATTTTTGTCTCACAGATCAACAGTGCTGCTCTCCGCGTTATGGATGTCAGAAACCATGGCCGTTGCCATGGTGATGCCACACTGCAATATTCTTTTGCAGCCCGCCTGCCGATGCTTGCAGCAGCTTCCAAGCTGCCAATTACAAAAAAGTCGTCTCGAAAACGCAATCGGTTTAATTGCTAGCAAGCAACAATAGTACCTTGGTCAATTACAAAAAAGTCGTTTTGAAAATGTAATCGGATTAATTGCTAATAAGCAACAATAGGCCCATTACAGCAAAGTCGTCTTGAAAATGCAATCCGATTAATTGCAAGTAAGCAACAATAGTACCTTGACTTATCTCTTATAATAAAAGGTAATATCACTTATTTGAGATAAACTACAGAAGAAAGAGAGGATAGTAAGGAACTTATCCTTGCTGAACAAATTATGAAATCTGTTTTGAAAATACTAGGCGTAGTTTTAGGAATAATTATAACTATATACCTCGCATATTTCGGCATTGGTGAAAAAAATGTATTTTGTTATTCTCACATAAATCTTGGCTTAGATTTGCGTGGTGGAGTTAGTATTGTCTACGAGGTAGATGGAGAAGTTCCGACCGCATCAGACATGGCAGCCGCCGTCGCTATGATTCAAGTAAGACTAGATAAAGAAAATTATACCGAAGCTGAAGTTGCCATTGAAGGTGATCGTCGTATTCGTGTTAACATTCCTGGCGTGGAAGATCCTCAAGAAGCTATCAACAGCATTGGTGCTACAGCTTTATTAACTTTTGAGGATGAAACCGGAAAGGTTGTTTTGGAAGGAAAAAATATTAAGAGTGCTGTATTTCAATTAGCGGACATGGGCATGGGCAACGAAGCTGTCGTAGCTATCAAGCTAGATGATATTGGAACCGAAGCCTTTAAGATTGCTACAGAAGAAAACATCGGCAAACCTATTATCATTAAATTAGATGGCCACATAATCAGTGCTCCCACTGTTAACGAGGCTATTCGAAACGGTGAATCCGTTATTTCTGGTTCCTTCACTGAACAATCCGCTTCTCAATTAGCCGATCGTATTGAAGCCGGATCGCTACCTTTCGCTTTGATTCCAATTTCTTCTAGCGGTGTCGGTGCAAAACTTGGTATGGACGCATTCAATGCTAGCGTCGAAGCAGCGATCGTTGGATTTATTATAGTACTTATATTTATGACTTGCGTATACAGACTTAGCGGTGTAGTTGCTGATATCGCTTTAACTCTATATGTTTCGTTAATGATTGTTGTACTAAGCCTAATTCAGGCTACGCTAACTTTACCTGGTATTGCCGGAATTATTTTATCCATAGGTATGGCGGTAGATGCAAACGTTATCATTTTTACTAGAATCAAAGAAGAAATTCTTTCTGGAAAAAGTGTTCGCTCTGCCGTTGATAGTGGATTTCACAAAGCTCTTAGTGGTATAATAGACGGTAACGTTACCACTTTAATTGCTTCTTTTGTTCTATACATGTTCGGTTCTGGTATTATAAAAAGTTTTGCGACAACATTAGGTATCGGTATTATCTTATCCATGTTTACGGCTCTTATTGTGACTAGAATTTTACTTAGAGCTTTCGTTGCATCCGGATTACAAAATCCTGTGTTATATGGAGGAACAAAACAATGAAGATGAACTATATCAAAAGACGAAAAACATTTTTTTTAATCTCTCTCGCTGTTATCGTTATTTGTATCGTTATGATGTTTGTAAATTACTTTAACGGTAAAGGTATCTTAAATTATGATATAGAATTTAGTGGTGGTTCTATTATTCATTTGGATATTACAAAAGAATTTGATGTACAAACTCAAATCTTACCACTTGTAATAGAATATTTAGGTGACTCTTCAGCCGTTATCCAAACTATTCCAGACACTTATCAAGTATTAATAACTACGAAAACAACCGATGCAACCCTGAGAACAGATTTTGTAGATCATGTACAAGAGGAGTTTGGATTAGAAGGAAATATTATTTTAGCTGAAGATTCATTTTCCCCAACAATAAGTAGTGAACTTCAGTCCACTGCTATGTCGGCCGTAGTTTTGGCTTCTGTATTGATGTTAATTTATATTTGGGTACGATTCAAAGACTTTAAGTTCGGCGCAGCAGCAGTTATAGCTCTCGTCCATGATGTATTAATCATGATGTGTGTTTACGTAGTTTTTCGAATTCCTGTTAACTACTCTTTCATTGCCGCTATACTGACTATCATTGGTTATTCTATAAACGATACCATTATTGTTTTCGATAGAATTCGAGAGAACAAAAGAGTTATCGGCGGATCTGATGAAGTTGTTATAAACACAAGTATTAGCCAAACATTGACACGCTCTATAAATACGTCGATCACCACCTTAATAATGGTAGCATCGCTAAATATATTCGGTACTCCGTCTGTTAGAGAGTTTGCTTTTCCATTAGTAGTTGGCGTTATTTCCGGAACTTATTCCTCTATATTTATAGCCAGTCCTGTTTGGTTCGAATTAAGAAAAGTTGCTAAATTTTTTCATAAAAAAGCAACAACATAAAAATAATTGGAGGACCAAATGTTAAACAAAATTACTTTAGTCACATTTGGGATACTTGTTATTGCTATAGGCGTGGTCGGTTACTTACGGATAGCACCGGCCACTACTAAAATTGATCCTATTACTTATTTTAGTGAATTCTCTAGCGATTATCAAAATATGACGTTTGAGGATTTACGTGTAGACTTATATGAACCAGCTATCTTAAAAGATGATAATATATATATCTCTAGCGAATTCGCTCACAAATACGTAGATGACACAATTTTTTATGATCCTAAAGAAAATATTTTAACAATAACAACACCAAATGCAGTTAATCGTTATAACGTAGCAAGTGAAGATTTTTTATTTGAACAAAATGAAATTTGTTATATTCTAGATGATTTCTTAGAAAATGACTTTCCTATTACTTTCCATCTAGGCCAAGATAATAGGCTAGTTATAGCTAAAAATTTATCAACCAAAAAGCAACTAGGAGAAGTAAACAAACATTCGGGCGCTCCTTTACGTACTCATGCTGACAAAAAGCGTCCAATATTAGATAAAGCAGATTATAAAAGTACGGTAGAAATATACGGCACCCTTTTAGATTATTATAGAGTACGGAACGAAAATGGCATGATCGGATATGTAAAACAAGGCTACATCACCCCTATTGGAGAAACTGATATAGTCGAAAAAAAAGTTTATGAACCATACAAAGTTGATCTACTAAACGAGAAAGTAAGGCTAGCCTGGGACCAAATGACTGTTAAAGCGGTCAATACTTTTTCCCATTCTAGATACAATAGCATAGGAAATTTAAATGTCATATCCCCTACATGGTTTGACTTTAAAGATGGAAAAGGTAACTTAAATTCTAGAGCTTCCCATGGTTATATTTCGGAAGCCAAAAAGCATGGATTAGAAGTTTGGGCTTTACTTAGCCATAATTTTTCACATCCTAAATATACCGCAGAAATCCTTACTAGTACTGCGAATCGTCAACATGTAATTGACCAACTAATTGATTATTCTTTAGAATATAATTTGGATGGCATAAATATAGATATAGAGAACGTAACACAAAGTATCAGCAAAGAATGGGTTCAATTTATGCGAGAACTATATCCGCAAATGGGTCAAATTGGAGTTTGTGTATCAGTCGATGTATATATTCCGTCAGAATGGTCAAAATTCTATATGAGAGATAAAATAGCTAAAGTAGTGGATTATTTTATTGTTATGGCTTACGATGAACATTGGTCTGGATCCAAAACAGCTGGCCCTGTAGCATCTATAAACTGGGTTGAGACCGGAATAAAATTAAATTTAGAAGAAGTTCCGAATAATAAATTAGTTTTAGGCATACCATTTTTTAATAGGATATGGGCCGAATATGGTGACATATTAGAAACTCGTGCTATAAGCATGTATGAGGCCAACAATCGAATTAAAGAAGCAAATGCCAAATTAGTTTATGACGAGCTGACAAAACTCAACTATACTCAATTCCAACAAGATAATAAACTTTATAAAATTTGGCTAGAAGATAAGTTTGCCATAAACAAAAGAATAGATTTGATTGAAAAATATGATCTAGCAGGTTATGCCGCATGGAAACTCGGTTTAGAAACCCAAGACGTATGGACAGAATTATCGAAAATGAACAACTAGTTAGAAAAATAAATGAGGTGAAAGATTTTGAACTTTACAAAAACAACTTTCTTTACTTTTTGTTTAGTTTTTTTAGTAGCGTTTTGTGGTCATTATAAATTTCAGGTTAACAATATTTTAACTCAGGAAAACACCATACAAAAAGAAATTCCCCTTGTTGAGCCTGAATATGTTAATACTGCTACAATCCCAGTAATGGGCACAGCAAACATTGATGTACCGATTGATATTGATGTACCACTTGATGTACCACTTGATATTGATGTACCACTTGATGTACCAATTGATATACCAAATGACCTATCAGCGCCAACTAAGGAAAATCAAACAATAGTAATCGACCCAGGGCATGGAGGATATGACCCTGGGAAAGTCGGCACGGGTAAAAATTATGAAAAAGATATCAATCTTAAAATAGCTCTTAAACTTAAAACGTTTTTAGAAGAGCATAAATATAAAACCGTCTTAACACGAAGTGAAGACAAAGATTTAGACAGCTTTCCTGATAAATTCCATAAACGTGAAGATATGCAAAATAGAGTAAACATCATAAACGAAAGTAATGCTACAGTATTAATTAGTATCCACCAAAATGCTTTTGCTCAACCTACAGCCAAAGGCGCTCAAGTCTTTTACTATAGTGACCAAAGCCCAGGCAAAACTTTAGCAACTTATGTAACCGAAAGTATTCATGCTATAGCTGATCCGGAAAATACTAGACTGATTAAATCCTCTATGGATTATTTTATCTTAAAATCAAGTAATATCCCCGGAATTATTGTAGAGTGCGGTTTTTTAACTAATCGTGAAGAAGAACAAAAATTACTCTCTGATCAGTATCAATCTATAATGGCTCAGGCAATCGGTACTGGGATTATTAATTTTTTAGAAAATATATCTATGCAAGCAACAAATGAATCTAGCAATGAATCTTCACTAAGCTTAGGCTAGGAAGCCCTCACCTTTAGGTGTAGGGAGGAATTGCCCAAACTCCTTGCATTACTTTCTTGTTTATGATACAATCATCTGGGCCAGAAAATAGTTTCGTTACAAATGTAAATCATAATGTAGCAAAGGCACTTGTCAATTTTGCAGATAAAGAAATTTAGAACAAATGGGAAGAAAAGCTAAATTATTCGAAACAATTTAGTTAGTACCATATAAGGCAGTTTAACTATATTTTTTTCTATAGAGCTTTCATCAGTAAGCCTGTGATATCAATCGTTTTGAGGTAGGAGACTTTAATAAAAGTCGATTGTACTACGTGTAGATTAGATACAATCCCCTGCATTTATACGTGGGGTAACTGACAAGAAACACATGATAACTCCACGCAAGAAACTATAGAGAATGAAATTAAGATTATGTTATAATAATATTTTTTTAGTTAAGAGACTGTAGAACATGCAGCCTCTTTTTTTTTGCCATTAATATTTGATTAGCATTTCTCAAACAAATTTAAAGTTAGTAAAGGAATAAAATTTATATGTCAAAAATTAAAACAGTTTATGTCTGCCAATCCTGTGGATATGAATCAGCTAAATGGCTAGGCAAATGTCCTAGTTGCCAAGAATGGAGTTCTATGATAGAAGAAACTATTCAAGAAACCAAAAATAAAAATACATCTACTAGTGATGGATCTATACCAGTAAAATTGGCCGAAATAATATTAACCGAAGAGAATAGAATAACAACTGGCCTAGATGAGTTAGATAGAGTGCTTGGAGGCGGATTAGTTCAGGGTTCTCTAATTTTGGTTGGTGGTGACCCAGGTATCGGAAAGTCCACGTTATTATTACAAATATGTCAAACCCTTGGAGAATTAAACAACAAAGTCTTATATATTTCTGGTGAAGAATCCTGTGCTCAGATTAAGTTAAGGGCACAAAGACTGCAAGTAGATACAAATAATTTATTTCTATTAAGTGAAATAATTATGTCAAATATTCAAACTAATATTCTTAAGCATAAACCTAAGCTCGTTATAATCGACTCCATTCAGACCATGTACGATTCGGATATAGCCTCCGCACCGGGTAGTGTATCGCAGGTTCGTCAAGTAACACATACACTTATGCAGATAGCAAAAAGCTATAACATAACAATTTTTATTGTTGGCCATGTAACAAAAGAAGGTTCTTTAGCCGGACCTCGAGTTTTAGAACATATGGTTGATACTGTCCTCTATTTTGAAGGTGAACGTCATGCATCCTTTAGAATTTTGAGAGCTGTTAAAAATCGCTTCGGATCTACTAACGAAATCGGCGTATTCGAAATGATCGACAAAGGATTAGTAGAAGTAAAAAACCCTTCGGAACTCATGCTTTCTGGCCGAGCATTAAACTGTAGCGGGTCTATTGTCTCATGTGGCCTAGAGGGTACTAGGCCTATGCTGATAGAGATCCAAGCATTAACTAGTCCGACTAAATTTGGTATGCCTAGACGAACTTCAACCGGTTTTGACTATAACCGAATGGTTGTTCTTATCGCTGTCTTAGAAAAACGATTAGGTTTTAACATTTCCTCTCAAGATGTCTATGTTAATATAACCGGCGGATTAAAAATTAATGAACCTGCCCTGGATTTGGCTGTTGTATTTGCTATCACCTCTAGTTTTAAAAATAAAATACTCGATCCATATATCGTCGTTTTTGGTGAAGTCGGTTTATCCGGTGAAATTCGAGCTATATCAATGCCGGAAAAACGAATTTTAGAAGCTAAAAAGTTAGGCTTTAAGTGTACTATTATTCCTCATAGCAATAAAATTAAGTTGCCCCAAATAGATGGCATAGAAATTATTGGCGTAGACAGAATCGATAAAGCAATGTCTCTTATCTAGTTTATCCAATAAGATTCGGTCTGTATCAATGTTGGATAAACGAATTTTAGAAGCTAAAAAGTTAGGCTTTAAGTATGCTACCATTCCTCATAGCAATAAAATTAAGTTGCTCCAAATAGACGACATAGAAATTATCGGCGTAGATAGAATCGCCAAAGCAATCTCACTTATTTAATTAAATTTTTAAATATCTATAGCAATTTTCATTAAGTATGCTATAATTAGGATAAACTTAAGACGTTGATTAATATAAAATATACAAGAACAGGATTAAAAAAAATGTTTAGAATCGGAACAGGCTATGATGTTCATAGGCTAGTAGAAGGTCGCCAATTAATTTTAGGCGGAGTAAAAATTCCTTACGAAAAAGGTTTACTAGGCCATTCTGACGCAGATGTACTCATTCACTCAATTATAGATTCATTATTAGGAGCAACCAATTTAGGTGATATCGGAGTACATTTTCCAGACAATGATTTAAAATTTAAAGATATAAGCAGTTTAGAACTTTTAAAAACTGTGCGTAACTTAATTCAAGAAACTGGTTATAAAATTTCAAATATTGATGCTACCATCATTGTTCAGGAACCTAGAATACGGCCATACATTGAAACTATGAAGATAAATATATCAACAGCCTTAGCAATAGGAATAGAACAAATAAATATTAAAGCAACAACAGAAGAGGGGCTTGGATTTACGGGTAAACGCGAAGGCATTGCTGCAAATTCAAGTGCTCTAATATATCGAAAGGACAAATGATTTATGTTGAAAGTATACAATACACTAACTAAGAAAAAAGAAGAGTTCATTCCACTTTCAACGGATGAAGTGAAAATGTATGTTTGCGGACCAACCGTCTATAATTTAATTCATATCGGAAATGCTCGGCCGATAGTAGTGTTTGACGCATTCAGAAGGTATTTAATTGATCAAGGATATAAAGTTAATTTCGTTCAGAACTTTACAGATGTGGATGACAAGATTATAAAAAAAGCGAATGAACAAGGTAAGGATACATCTGAGATAGTCGATTTTTATATCAAAGAGACATTACAGGATATGGAAAACTTAAATGTACTACCTGCTACTGCAAATCCACGAGTTACAAATGAAATGGATGAAATAATTGCTATGATAGAACAGCTGATAGAAAAAGGTTATGCTTACGCTGTATGTGGATCCGTATTTTTTTCTACAGACAAGTTTAAAGACTACGGAAAGCTTTCCAAAAAAGTTTTAGAAGAATTAGAGGCTGGAGCTAGAATAGAAATAGACAATATCAAAGCACATCCAATGGATTTCGTATTATGGAAACCCAAAAAGGATGGCGAACCTTATTGGATCAGTCCATGGGGTAAAGGACGACCAGGCTGGCATATAGAATGTTCCGCCATGAGCAAAAAATATTTGGGAGATCAAATAGATATACATGCTGGTGGAGAGGATTTAATATTTCCACATCATGAAAATGAAATCGCCCAAAGCGAAGCTGTAAACGGAAAACATTATTCAAAATACTGGTTACACAACAGTTTTCTAAACATTGACAACAAAAAAATGTCTAAATCTCTTGGTAATTTCATGCTACTGCGAGATGTCGGTGAAGAATTTGGCTATGACACTGTACGATTTTTCATGTTAGCCGCCCATTACCGAAGTCCATTAAACTTTAGTGACAAGCTTATGGAATCTGCTAAAGCTAGTTTACTGCGTATAAAAAATTGTTCTGAAGACTTAAACTTTGTTTTAGACCATTTAAAAAATGAATCCAAAAATATATCAACAGAATTTACGCAAGATGAAGAGAATCTTTTGACTCAAATTGATTCTTACAACACTAGATTTTATACCGCCCTTGATGATGACTTTAACTCTGCGGACGCTATTAGTATAATTTTTGAACTTGTAAAAACTATTAACTCTTATATTAAAACGGGTAAAAACAAAACTTTACTTCTTACGTTTAAAGAAACTTTTGACCACTTCAATGACGTTTTAGGACTCTTATACGAAACCGAAATTAAAGCTAGTTCATTAACCGATGAAGAAATTTTAAATTATATCGCCAAGCGCTCGGCCGCTAAAAAAAATAAAGATTTTGCCACAGCAGACCAAATCCGTACCTTTTTAGAGCAAAACAATATCCAAATAAAAGATACAAGAGAAGGTGTTCAATTTAAACGTGTTTAAAAAATTAAATGAATTAACTCATGTCAATCCCAGAGAGTATTCACCATTAGCCTTAGCCTACATTGGAGATGCTATTTACGAAATATACATTCGTGATCATGTAATAAAAAAGGCTAACGCTCCTGTCAACAAACTTCACACTACATCTAAAAAGTATGTTAAGGCTAGCGCACAGGCTCAAATTTATCATTTCATCAAAGATTTATTAACCGAAAACGAATTAGCAATCTTAAAGAGGGGACGCAATGCAAAAAGTGCATCGTCTCCCAAAAATGGAGACATTCGTGAATACAGGTTAGCTACAGGTGTCGAGGCACTTATTGGATTTTTATATTTAAATAACGAAATAGAGAGACTAACATATATCATTAATACTGGTATTGCTCAAATTGAAAGGGAAGATTAAATGGATTACGATAAAAATAATAAAGACAAAAATTTGGAGCAAAAAATTCCAGATAGTAAAACAACGCCGAGAAAATCAACATCAAAAAGTTCGACCCAAAAAAGTTCGACCCAAAAAAGTTCGACCTCAAAGAGTTCGACTCAAAAAAGTTCGACCTCAAAAAGTTCGACTCCAAAGAGTTCGACCCCAAAAAGTTCAGCAACAAAGAATTCGACCCCAAGTAGTTCAACAGCAAAGAGTTCGGCAACAGAAAATTCAGCGACAAAAAGTTCAACCCCAAGAAGTTCAACAACAAAGAGTTCAGTAGCAGAAAATTCAACGACAAAGAGTTCGGCAACCAAAAGTTCGACCCCAAAGAGTTCACCAACCAAAAGTTCGGCCTCAAAGAGTTCTACGGCTAAAAATCCTCGCCAATATAATTTAGAAAATGATAATATCGATTCTACACCTGACAACATAGATACAGCAACAAATGTTATTTTCGGCCGAAATAGTGTAATAGAAGCAATTAAGGCCGGAAGATCTATAGATAAAATATTAGTACAAAAGGGCGATGTAGAAGGTTCTATTATCAAGATTATCGGCGATGCAAAAAAGAACGGTATACTGGTTCAAGAGGTAGAAAAGGCCAAACTAGATGATCTAACTAATTTTGAAAAACATCAAGGTGTTTTTGCCTACGTGGCAGCACACACCTATTATTCTTTAGATGAGATTTTAAATGAAGCTAAACTAAAAAATGAAGATCCATTTGTCTTAATTTTAGAAAGTATCCAAGACCCTCACAACCTTGGAGCAATTATTAGAACAGCTTTGACTGCTGGCGTACATGGAGTAATCATTCCAAAACATCGAGCCGTTGGCCTTAGCGCTGTTGTTGAAAAAGCATCGGCTGGAGCTTTAGAATATTTAAAAGTTTGCAAGGTAACAAATATATCTCAAACCATCGAGTTATTAAAAAATTCTGGTATATGGGTAGCATGCGCTGATATGAGTGGCGAAATAATTTATAAAGAAAATTTAAAGGGTCCTATTGGAGTAGTAATCGGTAGCGAAGGAACCGGCGTATCGAGAAACGTTAAAGCCAACTGTGATTTTGTAGTTAGTATCCCTATGTTTTCTAACATTCAGTCCTTAAACGCTTCGGTTGCAGCCGGAGTTATTTGTTACGAAGTTGTAAGACAGCGAAAATATTAATTGAGTGGTGTAATCATTTCTAAGAAAAATTTCAAAGGCCTATCGGAATAGTAATCGGTAGTGCATTAATTGGCGTATCTAGAAATGTTAAGGCCAAGTGTGATTTCGTAGTTAGTATCCCTATAGTTTTCTAACATTCGATCCTTAAATGCTTCGGTTGTAGCCGGCGTTATTTGCTATGAAGTTGTCAGACAGCGAAAATATTAATCTATGTTTTCTAACATTCAATCCCTTAATACTTCAATTGCAACCGGCGTTATTTGTTATGAAGTTGTAAGACAGCAAAAATATTAATTTCAAAACAGCAAGAAGATTTTATTTTTGAATTTTCTTGCTATATTTTATTTGTTGGCACATAAATTTAAAGTCAGTACACTATCCAAACCAAGTTAAAAATAAAATAGGGAGGATTATATGACAACGATAAATTTATTCAAAACTTCTATAACAGAAGAACAAAAAATAGGAGAAATTCCAAATGATAAGCAATTATATAAGGATGTATTTAAGCTAGCTTGGCCGAGTATTGTTGAAAGAGTATTGGTCAGTTTGGTCCATGCTGTAGACACTATGATGGTTGGAGGTTTAGGACCATTAGCTATTGCATCCATAGGAATAACACAGCAGCCGACGTTTATCTTGTTAGCAATAATTTTTTCGTTAAACGTTGGAGTACTATCTATTGTAGCTCGGCGGGTTGGTGAAAAAAACTTTGAGATGGCCAATAAAGTATTAAGACAATCCATATTATTAATAATAGTATTGGCGACGATACTTGCAACAATAGGGATGACATTTTCGGAAACGTTTCTAATATGGATGGGAGCGGATGAAACAGTTTTACCGGACGCAACTACATATTTTAGAATAATATTATGTGGATTTGTATTTAATGCAATAGGAATAAATATAAATTCGGCATTAAGAGGTGCGGGCAACACAAAAATCTCGATGAGAGCAAATATCACAGCGAACCTAATTAATTTATTCTTAAACTATTTATTAATCGAAGGTCGACTCGGTGCTCCAGCTTTAGGCGTAGCAGGTGCCGGAATAGCTACAATAACCGGCCAATTTGTAGCTTTCTTAATTTCTCTTTCAGCCTTATTGCATAAAAGTGCTGTATTAAAAATTTCAAAAGGAGATAGTTGGAAACCTGAGTTTAGCGTCTTAAAAAATGTTTTAAAAATAAGTGGTGGGGCCTTCATTGACCAAATATGCCTAAGACTTGGATTTCTTATGTATGTTAGAGTTATAACTTCTCTTGGCATGATGGCATATGCTACTCATCAAATTTGTTGCATATTCACTAATTTTTCATTTAGCGTAGGCGAAGGTATTTCTATAGCTACCTCTTCATTAGTCGGCCGAAA
Organism: Candidatus Epulonipiscioides saccharophilum; assembly: GCA_002007295.1. GTDB lineage: Bacteria > Bacillota > Clostridia > Lachnospirales > Cellulosilyticaceae > Epulonipiscioides > Epulonipiscioides saccharophilum. The sequence goes on from LNZM01000056.1 coordinate 12,980, forward strand.
TTTAGGAGCTAAAAGACCTGACTTATCAATCCTATATGGTAAAATTTCGAGCAAAGTTGGTCTTGTCGTTTCTAGCATATTATGTATAATTTATTTTACTTTTCGTGAACCATTGCTCATGGTATTTACTGATGACTTATCAGTTGTAGCTTTAGGGTCGACAGTCATGATAGTAGTTTCTCTTGCCAATGTATTCCAAATACCTCAAATAGTTCAATCCGGTGCTTTAAGAGGAGCAGGAGATACAAAATATATCGCCAAAGTATCATTTATAAGCGTAATGGTTTTACGTCCGATTTGCACTTTCATTTACTGCTATCCTCTTGGTTTTGGCTTAATTGGCGCATGGTTTGCTATGATAACCGATCAAATTATAAGATTAATAGCAACCTACATAAGATTTTCAAAAGGTAACTGGGTAAAAATTAAAGTTTAAACCTCTCAGTTTATTTCGTTTCGCTACGTTGTGCTCCTCAGTTTACTTTCGAAACATTGTAGGAAAGCAGTGCACTTGATCTTTAGGTTATTAGTGCGACAGCCCCCTTTCAATTTCCCCTTAGTTCATCGACCTCAACCTCTCCGTCAGCTAAAGCTGACACCTCTCCTAGTGATATGAACCCGATTAATTAGACGACTTTTGATAGGCACTGATTCCTGTATTGAATAGGAGTCAGTCCATTAAATTTTATTTTAATTCTGTCATTGTTATAATAATTGATATATTCTTTAATTGCAACAATTAACTCATCTATGGTCTTAAAATTTTCTTCTTTTCCATAAAACATTTCACGTTTGAGTATGCCAAAAAAACCTTCCATTAATCCGTTATCAATACTATTTCCTTTTCTTGACATACTTTGTATTACACCATTTTTAAATAATATTTTTTGATAACTACAATGTTGATATTGCCAACCTTGATCAGAGTGAAATATTAAATCCTTATAATCTTCATTATCTTTAAACGCTTTATTTAACATGTCATGTATCTGATTTAAATTTGGACTTTTAGATATATTGTAACTTACAACGTATCGTCCATATGCGTCTAGTATAGGTGATAAATAAAGTTTTTCACCCTTTAAATTAAATTCTGTTACATCTGTAAACCATTTTTGATTTGGCCCTGTAACTTCAAAGTCTCGTTTAATATGATTATCTGCTATCTTACCAATAGTGCCTTTGTAAGAAGAATATTTACGTTTTTTTCTAGTTATTGCTAGTAGTCCTTCTTTCTTCATAA
>LNZM01000057.1 GCA_002007295.1 Candidatus Epulonipiscioides saccharophilum
GTTTACTGGTGTAGTTTATTATGCAAACGACTATAAAGTAAATATTGCTTTATCAACTTACAAAAAATTTACTTTGAATATTGATCCAAATAACAATAATATAGCTAAGTTATATAGTCCGGATGGAAAATTGCTAGTACCGACACAAGGAAAAATCCTACCGCTTAGCAAAATAGAATTTGTGAAGTATTGGGATGAAAAAACTAAAAATTTAGCAGTAATTCAACCTATTGTTGGTGTTAATGAACAGGATGTAATCGGTTATATTGAAACTATATTTGTCTTTAATTATGATATAAATGCTTTAGTTGTGTATGATCAAGAGGCTTTTGTTATTGGTTCGGCCGTAACACCGCTTTAAGAATAAGTTAAAGTCTAAGAGACTGTGGCTATTTTTTGTCATGGTCTTTTTTCAAAGGAGTGATATATAGTGATCCATGGTGAATTGGGTGGAGGCTTTATAGAAACCTATTTAGGCATAACTATACCCGCAATATATTTACAGTATGAAATAGCCAGCCCGATCCAAAAAGGTTTTAAGGTAATATGCGAAGTACCAGGAAATGTATTTGGTACAGGTGGCGAAAATATCATAAAATTAATTGGAAAATTAACTGGTATAAAAGACTATTATGAATCCATGTATATATTAATAGAAAATTTAGATAAATCGATTCAGTTTCAACTGTATGAATACTCATCCGGATTTAAACCAAGTATCGAATTAATTAATTTTTCAGGAGAATTGTATGAGGATATTCTATTAAAGATAGATCCGGAGCCAGAAATAGATGATCAACGTAATTGTAATGGGATATTAGGGATATATATCTATTCATTTAATACTGGTAACCTAAAAAAGATATTTGATTCACAAACATTTAATTACAGTTTTGACGGCGTTGTATTATACGAAAATAATTATAAAGTTCAGATAATGATGAAAACAGGAAATAGTTTTATATTGGACATAAAGGATAGCCAAAATTTAAATCAAATCTATCAAAGAAATGGCAAGATGATAGGGACGAGATTTGGGCAAGTTATGGCGTTAGAAAAAATTGAATTTTTACAATATTGGAAAGATGTAACAAAAAATTTAGTAGTACTGCAACCTATTGTAGGGATAAATCCGAGCAATGTATTAGGGTATGTTGTAACTACATTAAAGTTTAATTATCAAATAAATGGATTATATATTTTAGAACAAAAAGTAATGCAGGGTAATGATATAAACGTTCGGCTACCTCAAAATTCTATTAATACTATGCAAACAATACCGTTAATAGAAAATGAATTAACACTAGCTGGTGAATATATATCTAACGTTAAAATTAAGGATGATTATCATATCATTACACAAAAAGTTGCTAATTTAAGTGATAATATGGATATAGAAACGTTAAAAATTATAGGTAAAAAGGTTGCTTATTCTATAGGTAACAGCCAAATTTATACTTATTATGCATCTCTAAGTTTAATAATAGAAAATAATCAAGGAACAAATATACAAATTAAGCTACCAATAGAACAATGTCAAGATGTTTGGATAGACGTAGTAAATATATCCTCAAGGATTTATACAGATATTGTATTGAAAATAGAAAATGGAATGGAAGATATGAAATTTTTAATATATTCACATAAAGCTGACCAATATTTTATGACGTTTAATTCAAAAGAGTTTAATAAACAGTTTAATGGATTAGTAACCTATAATAGTCCGTATCAAGTAACTATAGCAACGTCCATAGGAAAAAAAGTTATTATTGAAGTACAACCGGAAATAAAGTCAGAAAAAAATCCAAAAAATAATGATGATAGCATAACAGATATACTGAGTTACGGAAATATTATGCCAATGAGCAGTATAGATTTTATAAAAAATGGTCAAGAAAAATGTTATCAAATAATAGCTATGCAACCGGTAGTAGGTCGAAATAAAGTAAGTATTTTAGCATATATAGGAACTATATTTGAATTTAATGAAAACATATATCATTTTCAAGCAATAAATCAAGAAATCTACATTGAATCTAAAACAATAATATAATAGAGGATCGATAAGTCAATTTATGTGGACTAATTCTAAAATTAATTTGAGTTCATAGAATAATATGACAGTATTGTTGATAAGGAGGAAGATATATGGATTTCTATTTACAAAATGCATTAAAAGGATTTTTACCCGAACAGGCAACCGTAAAAATGATAAGTAATCTAGAAGATGCGGACTTTTTATTATCGGATGTAGACGGAGATGATCAACCAGAAATAGTACTAATATTAGAATATGATCATAAGGGGTACTTAGTTGTATTAGATCGAGAAAATTTTATCTGGCGAGTAAGCTTTATACAAGAATTAAATGAATCGGAGGAAAAAGAGTTTTATTTCTTAAATGAACTAGATATTTTACCAGAATTGATGGAACCAGGGAAAGAAATAACTTTAGAGGAGGTTTTTCATGGTAAAAATGATAGCTTGGATTTTATAGCAATGGTAGATGGAGCCAAATACGAGGCTGTAGCAGAGTTAACAAAAGGTTTAAGTAGATTGTATTCTGTTGGTGGAGCAGCACAAATATTGGGATGGGGAGATAAAGCACTTGAAAAAGCGGATGCAGTCAATATACAACCGGTTCAAGCAAAAACAGAATCAAATTATGATTGGGTTATAAAAAGTCCAGCGATGGAAATAAGACCTTTTCCAGGTGGTGGTCCGGGTAGCGGTCCTGCTTTTGATAATGGTCAAAACGATAACAATGGTCAAAATGATCAAAATGATCAAAATGATGATAATCAATCTGAAGGTCTACAATCAATAAAACTTCCCATGATAAAATCTAACTTTAAGCCAAAAACTTCAGGTGAATATTTTTTGGATGTTTCTCTTCCAACCGATTTAACTCTTATAGATCAAAAAGTTGGCCAGGTAAAAGGTGGTATAAACAACGATACAATAAGATTATATGGTAAATTAATTCAACCTGATATTTATGAATCCTTAAGTATTTTTATAGAAGATTCAGAGGAGCATTCCATTATTCAAATTATTCCTCCTGTTTCATCCGGTTTGCAACCTTCTTTCGAACTTGTTAACTTTTCGGGTGAAAAATATCAAGATATTGTATTAAGTTTTAAACCTCAAATGATACTAGAAGATCGCTTGTTTGTTTTTATTTATTCATTTCAAACTGGTAATTTGAAAATGATTTTTGATTCTCGAGATTTTAACGAATCTTTTGACGGAGTAGCAAGATATGAAAATGATTATAAAATCATGGTAACTATGTCTACTCAACAAAGATATATCTTAGACATAAGTAAACGCTCAATTAATGATCAAATTTATTCCAATAATGGAAAATTACTTCATGAAACTAATGCAGTAGTTATGCCTCTTAGTGAAATAGAATTTGTTCAATATTTAAATGAAAAAACCGAAAATTTGGTTACTGTACAAGAAATAATGGATCCACTAAACAATAATGTTTTAGGCTATATAGTAACAACGTTTTATTTTAGCTTAAGATCTGGAACGTTAAAATTGGCTAAACAAGAGGCATACGTACAGTCTATGTATTAGTATTTGGAGTATTTTTACCTCGGAAACAGTTTGTAATTCTGGTTTTTTTTTATGCAATTAAACTAACGTCCAAATAATTTATATCGCTTACAAAATGTTCCAAATTATATAGCAGGGAAAAATTATAATTAAATTTATAAAATTTTTTTCTACATCTGGGTAATTTCTAGAAAAATGCACATAATATAAGTTGAATTAATTAATAATTAAGATTAAAATCAAAGGAAGTGTTGTATGAAAAGAAGTAGTGGAATTATTATGCATATTTCTTCACTTGGAGAGAAATATGGTATAGGGACATTTGGTAGAGAAGCATATAGATTTGCGGATTTTTTGGATCGTGCAGGTCAAAAATATTGG
>LNZM01000058.1 GCA_002007295.1 Candidatus Epulonipiscioides saccharophilum
ATTCGGAGTATTATGGACGACCTTTCAAGGCGTTACCCTCTCATTCGATCGTTTAGATTATTAGTTCTTCAGCCCTTTTCTTTAAAGGTTTAGGCGATACTTTTCATATCGCAACGTGTCGCACATAATTATATATTCAGCTAATATAATATTTTACATTAAAAACGTCAAGGTATGTATAATAAAATACATAAATAAGTTTCTTTAAAAATATATTTATATATACATTAATAATTTGAAGGAGGCATGAAATTGAAATTTCTAGACAAAAAATTAGTTATGATTTTATCTGCTTTATTTTTAAGCATTATATTCATATCTCACACTGTCATATATTTTGTACAAAATCAAATATTATCTTTAACCAATGAAATATATATAGAAGACATAATATACGAATATGAATCAGATTTAAATGTAATTTCTTCTATTATGAAAACGGTAGCGAAAAATCCATTTGTTTTACAACTTATGAATGATGTTAATAATGATAAAATTGAAGATGGTATTATAGATCTCTCTTCTTATTCTTATTCGTATGATTTTCTAGACGTGCAAAATATATTATTAGAAATGGGCTTTTCAATAGATATTGTTTTGTATAGTGAAAAGGGTGTACTGACAATAAAAAATGGCCAATTAACTATGGAAAAATCAGATGATGAATATCTTGATTGGATTAATGAAATGTATTTGAGTAAAAATAACTGGGAGACACCAGTATATTTAGATAAAGAAACAGGCAAGCTAATGTTGACTACGTTTACTCCTATATACGATTTTAAGGATAATTCTTTTTTAGGAGTAGTGGCTACCAATGAATTTATGGAAGATGTTTTAAAAGCATTTCAAAATCATTTTTCTATAGGTGAGTTAGAATTAGAAATGCAATATTTAGGAAATAAAATAACTACAGAAAATATAGCTATTTTGGAAGATAAAACAAATTTTAGTCATAATTATCAAAATCCTATTTATGGTGCAAATGTTAAATTTGTAATAAATAACGATTCTATTATGAATAATTCAAATGTCAAGATAGATCAGTTTTATCTGATAATCATTATAAGTGTATCCTGTTTTACATTTTCTGTTCTAATATTTATAGCAATACGAGTTATATTAAAGCCTGTAATTAAGTCATTGCAAAATTTACAAGAAATTATAGAGAAGTTAGATGATGGTTTGGATTATAAACTAGGAGTAAGTTATATAAATGATTTGACTCGAATAATAGATCTAACAATTACATCTCGGATTCAAAAGCTATTATATTTTGATAAAATAACGAATATTTTAAATAGACAGTATCTTAACGTATATTTGAAAAAAATAATAAAGTCTAACAAAAGTTTTAGTTTGATTTTATTAGATGTAAGAAATTTTAAGGCGATTAATGATGGTAATACAGAGGGCGTAGGAAATGAAATTTTGAAAAAAATAGTTAAACAATTAAACTTTATAACAAAAGGATTGAAAAATGAAATATTTAGATTTGGAGATGATGAATTTTTAATTATTTTAGAGAATTTACATACAGAAAAAGAAGTATCAGAGTTTTACGAAAATAAAATTTGGAAATTTTTTAAAAGTAATCCTATATCTTTAAACGACAAAGTTATAAAAATAACTTTTAATGCAGCAGCTATAATATATCCATTGCATGCTATTGATAGGGAAGACATAATTAAAAAATTGAATACTATGTTAACTAAAGCTAAATATTTATCTAATAATAAATTGATAATATTTAAGAAAGATATTTATAGAGACGTTCGTAGAGAAATAATTATCCGAAATATTTTAAAAATAGCTATTGATAATAATGAATTTTACTTAACTTATCAACCAATAGTAGATAAAGAAAAAAATATTAGAAAAGCAGAAGCTTTAATTAGATGGAATAGTTCCACTTTAGGCGCTATATTTCCGGATCAATTCATTTATATCACTGAGCAAACAGGATTAATTACTTCCTTGGGTTATTGGATAATTGAACGTGTGGCAAAAGATTTAAATGATTTTGAGAGTATTAACCAAAATATACAAATTAGCATTAACGTTTCTCCTATACAAATTATGCGCCCAGACTTTGCAGATAAAGTAGAAGAAATTTTGACTAAATATAATGTGGATTGTAAAAAAATTTGCTTGGAAATTACCGAATCTGTTTTTTTAGAAACTGAAAAATTAGGAATGGACGACATAATATCTAATAATTTAAACAAAATTCGTAAAATTGGAATTAAACTAGCTTTAGATGATTTTGGAACAGGATATTCTTCCTTCAACTATTTAACAGATTATAATTTTGACATATTGAAGCTGGACAGGTTATTTATTAATAAAGACCAGGATAATCACTATGCTATGATTCGAAATATGAAGAATATATCAGATATTTTGAATATGGAGATGATTATAGAAGGGATAGAAACAGAGAAACAATTCGATGCAGTTAAAAAATATGGTTTAATACAAGGATATTATATTTCGAGACCAATTCTTTGGAAAGATTTTAAAAATATGTTAATGAATATCAAAGAAAATCTTGTTATTAACTAGTGGTTTTACTACAAATTCTAATTCAAATAAAAAATTGGAAAAATTGTAATAGTACAAATTGACGTTTTAATATGTTAAAGTTATAATAGCTTTTTTGATAGAAAGGAATGAAGTATGGATCCAATTATTGAAGTACCTATTTTAACTAGGGCTAATGTAGGTAAAATGCAAACGGATGTTAATAGTTACGTTTTTGTATTAACTAATTCTATTTTTAAAATATCTCAAAAATTAGAAGATACAATAAAAGGTAAAACTAGCATTATAAATATACAGAATATATCCGGTCGGACGTTAAGTGATATTAGGGTGAAAATAACCAATAATGCAATAAAAATGATCGGGGAAATTGTTAGCGTATTTGATGGATATTATATATATACTCTAGATGGTTTTAACTGTACTTTTTCCTTATTGTTTAATGGTGATACGGTAAACTTTAGCTATACTATAATGGATGATTGTAATTTACATGATAGAATAATTAATTATATTGATATACAAAGCTTTAAAATAGAAACTAAGATAACAAACATTAATATGCAATTTGAAAATGACCCGTTAATTACAGCTAAAGGTATTAAAATACTTAACAATAAAGTAACGGCTTCTATAGATAAATTGGTGGCAAAAGCTAATGTTTTATCTGCAGTGATGGTTAGTTTATCCGACGATACTACGGTTGAGCCTATTCCATTAAAAATTATTAAAGATATGAGTGCTATTAATTTTATTTCGACAAACCAAGAAATAGGATATAGTATAACATTACAAGCGTTAGATTATGGAGAAGGTAATTATATAGGCATAAGTAATGTAACAATAAGAGAAGAATTTGAGTTATGGATGAAACCAATTATTTTTACAGATACATCTTGGAAATTTTTTTCATATGTTAAAGAAGGCAAAAATATTTTGGAAATTACTAATATAGATGTACCGAGTAATGAATATGGTATTACAATATTTATTGGAGCCATAGTTGATTATGACTTATTAATGGAAAGTTTAATGGTAAAAAAAATAAAAGGTTATTAATGGAGGAGATTTATGAAACTTGCTCTAGTACTTAGAAACAATGCATCAGTGCGCAATACACATTCAGATATAACTATGACGGATGTCATAGTAGTAGATGCGGATGTATTACCTATAGAATTTAGTATGCAAGTAATACCTAATAGGCTGTTGATAGAAGACAGTGAATTTGAATATTTATTAATCTTAAAATCGTACAATTTTGGAACACCCGAGATGCCTTTTTACAAATTGAATCTTGAAGATATAGTTATAGAAGATGAATTTCCGAATGGTATTAGTTTGAATGGAGAAATTACAATGAGAAATAGACATAATGAGGATCTGAAAATAAACTCTCAAATTACAAATAATTTAATAAAAATTTTAGATGTGGATGTTCCGAGTGGGGATACCATAACAATAAGTATACCGGTAAAATTTAATATGAAGGAATTTAAGAAAAGTTTATTATAAAATAGATAGGTAGTAGTAGTTACTGGAATTAATTGAAAAGATTTTACGTAATATTATCCAATTTTTATAAAAAATTTCTAATTTATACCATGGGAATTATCGCCTGGTGTTAAAATTATTACATAATATAGCATATAAGGAATAAATAGCTAACAAAATTGCCAATTATAAACAAAAATATTTCCACAATATACCTTTTTAAGATGCCTAGCCTATAAATAAATTCAAATGGAATAATAAGTAAACGAGAATATATAGGCATAAAGGATAATAAGAAGAAAAAAGATAAAATTTTAAATTTCTATTAAGTAAATCTTGCAAAAGTGAAAAAAAATAGTTTTTTTTATAATTTAATATTGTTACTTGTTCAAAAATAGGTTATAATAAACTAGAAGAAAGAGTTACCGACTCTTTAATTTGAATATGGAGGGATTTGATGAATAACTTAGTTGCAAGAAACAAAGTAGATGCTCTATTCGACGCAAACAGTTTTGTTGAGATTGGAGCGCTTGTAAAAAGTAGAAGTACCGCTTTTTCTCTATCTTGCGAAGATACGCTAACAGATGGAGTAGTTTGCGGATATGGCACAATAGGCGAACGTTTAGTTTATGCTTGTATTGAAGATGAGAGTGTAATGGGCGGCGCTATTGGAATTATGCATGCTAAAAAAATTGTTAAGACTTATGAAGCTGCTAAAAAAGTTGGCGCACCGATTTTGATGTTTATAAGTACGACTGGCGCAAGACTTGAAGAAGGAATTGAAAATTTAGAAGCATACGGTCAGCTATATAAGATAATGTCAGTTGCAAAGGGAGTTATCCCACAAATTGTTGTAGTTGATGGAAATGCACAGGGCGGAGCATCCTTACTTTGTGGAATTGCAGATTTTGTTTTTATGAACGACAAAAAAGCTAAAGTATTTTTATCTAGTGTAAATACTATGGATGACAAAGATTTAACTCCAGATAAAATTCAAACAGCTAAGGTTCACGCAACAAATAGTGGTCTAGCAAATTTCGTAGGTGATGAAGCCTACATAGCGGCCAATATAGCTAACCTTCTTTCATTTTTACCATCTAATTTCTTAGACAAAGGCAATTGGCAAGAGTGCCTAGACGATTTAAATAGAGTAGATACGGACCTTAATAATTTTGATTTTGATAATACAGAAATTAAGCAAATTTTAAATAGTGTAGCAGATGATAACAATTATTTAGAGGTTTCTACAGACTATGGGGTATGCATTTCTACAGGATTTATTCGTTTAAATGGAACAACAATAGGTGTTATTGCTAATGCTGAACCTGGAATTTGTTTAAATGGTATTAAGAAAGCTAATAAATTCATGGACTTTTTAAATGACTTTAGCATTCCTGTTTTAACAGTAGTAAATGCAACCAACTTTGAGTCAAGTGAATCAGCAGAGAAGCAAGGGGTTATAGGCGAATTTAGTAAATTCATAATGAAAATAGTTAATACTAAAGTTCCTAAAGTTAATTTATTATTAAACAAGGCCTATGGAAGTGCTTATGTTTTAATGAATTCGGCTCATATTGGAGCGGATATCGTACTTGCTTGGCCAAATGCAGACATTAGTTTAATGCCTACAGAAAGTGCAATAAAAATTATGTATGCTACAGAACTTGCTGCGGGCAAAATTGACCAGGATACTTTAAACGAAAAAGTAGCTTCTTATGCGGAGCAAAATGCTGGGGTTAACGCTATGGCAGCTCTTGGATATATAGATGAGGTAGTTGAGCCTGCGTCTACAAGAAAGCGTCTTATTTCTGCTTTTGAAATGCTTTGGAGTAAGGGGTACGACAAAAAATAATAACGTTAAACCGAGGGGGTTGATGAAGTGAGTGCATTTTTAGCTGGATTGAATACTTTTGCAATTGGTGTATGCATCGTCTTCTTAGCGTTAGTTCTGCTTATTCTGCTTATAAAGATTTCTGGTCAATTAATTGAGAAATTTGATAATAAAAATAAAAAGCCAGAAGTTAAAAATGAAGCAGTAGCTATTGCTGAAAAAGTAGAAACCGTTGTTGAAGATGATGAATATGAAATTGTAGCTGCTATTACTGCAGTAATTGCGTTAAGTCTTGGAACTACAACAGATAAATTAGTAGTAAAATCATTAAGAAGAGTTAGATAATTTGTGGAAAATTGAAAATTTGAAAAAATAATGGAGGTTATTATAAAATGAGAAAATTTCAAGTTAATGTAAATGGCAAAGCTTACGAAGTAGAAGTAGAAGAATTAGGCGCGGGGCAAGCAATGTCGGCACCAGCACCTCGTACGGCAGCACCAGTTGTTGCGGCTCCTGTGGTAACTGCGGTAGCACCTGTTGGGGCCGGTACTAAAGTTGTAGCACCAATGCCTGGTAAAATCGTAGGCGTAAAAGTTACTGTTGGCCAAGAAGTTAAAGAAGGGGACTTGGTTGCTGTACTTGAAGCTATGAAAATGGAGAATGAAATCTTTGCTAGTGCTACTGGTAAAGTAACTTCTATTGTTAAGCAAACCGGCGATGCTGTTGAAGCTAACGATGTGATCGTAACTATAGCATAATAAAAAAATATAGAGACAAAAAACAGAGACTAGAGAGAGAGACTAATCGTAACACACTTTATGGGGAGGGTTAAAATGAATACATTCGAAGTATTTGCGCAATCTATTAGCAACTTCGTGTCAGAGTCAGGCTTTGCTCAATTAGACCTTGGATACTTAGTAATGATACTTATAGCTTGCGGATTGCTATATTTAGCGATAGCAAAAGGGTTTGAACCATTATTACTTGTACCGATTGCATTTGGTATATTAATGGTTAATCTGCCAGGAGTTGGAATAAAAGCTTATCCAACATCTACAGAACCTGGTGGTTTATTTTATTATCTTGCACTTGGTAAAGATTTAGGAATTTATCCACCATTAATTTTTATCGGTGTAGGCGCTATGACAGATTTTGGTCCACTGATCGCTAATCCTAAAAGTTTATTATTAGGTGCAGCAGCTCAATTAGGTATATTTGTAGCTTTTTTAGGCGCACTTTTATTAGGATTTTCACCAGAACAAGCAGCTGCTATCGGTATTATAGGTGGAGCTGACGGTCCTACTTCTATTTATACAGCAACAAAACTTGCACCAGAATTATTAGGTGCGATCGCTGTATCTGCATATTCTTATATGGCTTTGGTTCCTGTAATTCAACCGCCAATTATGAAACTGTTTACAACTTCTGAAGAACGTAAAATTAAAATGGATCAACTTCGTCCAGTTTCTTCTACAGAAAAAATTCTATTTCCTATTATAGTTACTATTTCTGTTTCTTTATTGCTACCATCTGCAGGTACTCTTGTTGGTATGCTTATGTTTGGTAACCTTTTAAAAGAAGCTGGATCAACATCTAGATTAGCGGAAGTTGCTAGCAACGGACTTATGTCTACTATCACTATTTTATTAGGCCTTAGTGTTGGTGCATCTACTGGCGCAGAACAATTTTTAAATTTACAAACACTTGGAATCCTTGCATTAGGTTTATTCGCATTTATTGTTGGAACATCTGGTGGAGTTCTTTTCGGAAAATTAATGTGCAAACTTAGCGGAGGAAAAATTAATCCTTTAATCGGAGCAGCAGGCGTTTCAGCCGTTCCTATGGCAGCGAGAGTTGTACAAAAAGTTGGTCAAAAAGAAAATCCTTCTAACTTCTTATTAATGCATGCTATGGGTCCTAATGTGGCCGGTGTTATCGGATCTGCAATTGCAGCAGGAGTTATGCTTTCTATTTATGCTAAGTAATTTACTTGAATAATAACAAAATAGAATATTACGTGAATAATAGTTAAGTGATTTATACAAAATATGCTAGAGTAGTAGAGAAAATCTATGCTCTGGTAGATTTTTATTTAAGAAAATATAGGGAGGTTAAAATTTTGAGTAAAATAACACCAAAACCAATTAAATTGATGGACACAACTTTGCGTGACTCTCATCAATCTCTTATTGCAACACGTATGAAAACTGAGGAAATGCTTCCTATCCTAGGAAAAATGGATGCAGTTGGATTTGCAGCGTTAGAAGTTTGGGGCGGAGCAACATTTGATTCATGTTTACGTTTCTTAAAAGAAGATCCATGGGAAAGATTACGTAAAATTCGTGCCGGCGCACCAAAAACTCCATTACAGATGCTTTTTAGAGGTCAAAATATTTTAGGATATAGACACTATGCAGACGACGTAGTAGAATATTTTGTTCAAAAAAGTATCGCTAACGGAATCGATGTAATAAGAATCTTTGACGCACTTAACGATATAAGAAATCTTCAGACTGCAGTAAATGCATGTCAAAAAGAAAAGGGCCACTCTCAAGTTACTATCTGCTATACATTAAGTGAAGTTCATACTCTTGAATTTTTCATGAAGTTAGCAAAAGATATTGAAAACATGGGAGCAGATTCAATATGCGTTAAAGACATGGCGGGATTATTAGTACCATATGAAGCTGATAGATTAATTGGTGCATTAAAAGAAGCAGTTAAAATTCCAATTCAACTTCATACTCACTATACAAGTGGTGTAGCATCTATGACTTATCTAAAGGCTGTAGAAGCTGGCGTGGATATAATAGACACAGCAATGTCGCCATTTGCCCTAGGTACTTCTCAACCTGCAACTGAGGTTATGGTCGCAACATTTAAAGGCACTCCATATGATACAGGATACGATGAGCAATTATTAAGTGAAATATCTGAATACTTTAGACCGTTAAGAGAAAAAGCTCTTGAGTCTGGATTATTAAATCCAAAGGTATTATCAGTAGATATCAATACTTTATTATATCAAGTACCTGGTGGAATGCTTTCAAACCTTGTTTCGCAGCTTAAGCAACAAAATGCTGAAGATAAATATTACGAAGTTCTTCAAGAAATCCCAAGGGTACGTGCGGACTTTGGATATCTTCCTCTTGTTACACCAACAAGTCAAATAGTAGGTAATCAAGCTGTTCTAAACGTATTGGCTGGCGAAAGATACAAAATGGTTTCTAAAGAAGCTAAAGGTATCATAAAAGGCGAATATGGCGAGACTCCTGTACCTATTTCAGAAGAAATTGTTCAAAAAATCATTGGTTCGGATACTAGAATATTCCATAGACCGGCCGACGATATCAAGCCTGAATTAGATAAGTTAAGAGCAGAAACAGCTAGATACGTACAACAAGAAGAAGATGTTCTTTCTTATGCTTTGTTCGATCAAGTTGCAACAGACTTTTTCAAATACCGTGAAGCACAACAAACAAAAGTGGATCCTGCAATAGCGGATGAAAAAAATAAAGCATATCCAATCTAATCTGATCTAGAGAAAATAACGGGGATAGTTCTGCTATTAGCGGAATTATTCCTTTTTTATTTGGCTAAATGTAACTAATAAATCTTTTTCATAATCATTAATAGTTTTTATTTCACCTTTTGTTATTATACATAAACTAATACCTGAACGACCAAACCTAGCACAACGACCTGATCTATGAATATAAGAGTTGGAATTAGGCGGAAGGTCTAAATTGATTATATGAGATATATTTGGGATATCTAGGCCTCTAGCACTTAAATCAGAAGAGATTAGTATTCTAGTTTTATTATTTCGGAAATTTCTTAAAGAATTAGTCCGTTCCTCTTTGTTTTGATTACCGATTAAAAGGCTAGTTTGGAAACCATTATAAACAAGTTTATCATAAATTATTTTTGCTTCATATGTGTTATTTATAAAAATAAGCATGGATTCGCTAGGGTACTGATTTAATAAATTTTTAAGAGTATCATATTTTTTTCGATGTTCGGTTATAACAAATTTATGACTAATATTCTGATTAATGTGGTTATCATCAGTAATAATAGTTGGGGATTCGAGAAACTGGAAATTATTTGTATCCAAAGTAGCGGAGCATAGAACTATTTGGGCAGCGGGAATGCTAGAAATAATTTTTTCAACTAAGTTTTTATGTTCATTACGGAAAAAATAATCAGCCTCATCGATTACGATAGTTTTTATTTTAGGAGATTTAATCTTATTTTGTTTAATAAATTCTAATGCACGTTCGGGGGTCGAAACTATTATATTAGGTTTTTTTTGCCTTAAAGCTTTTGCAATCCTATCTGGATGCCCGATTAAAGATATAGCTGTAATAGGAAGTTGAGAATTATTTATTAATAGCCGGATTTGGTCTAAAATTTGAATTATAAGTTCAGTAGTTGGAGCTAAAATCAGCGTTTGGGATATTGCATTAGCTAAAGATAATTCAAATACAGGTAATAAGAAGGCTAACGTTTTACCGGTACCTGTAGGGGCAGATAAGATAGCATTAGAACCTGTGGAAATGGCCGTAGAAGCGTTTAACTGCAAAGTGGTTAAGTTTTGGATACCTTGTTTGAACAAAGCGTCCTGAAGTTGAGATTGTAGCATTTTAGGATTCTCCTTTTTTATATATCATTGACAATATAATTTTATTCTAAACATAGTTGGTATGTAAATAAAGGTAAGACTATTAATAAAAAAAGGCGAATGTTTTAAACACTAGTTGTATATTATAATTATATACAGAAAAAATAGGAGGGAAAAAATGGAATATATAATTTTATTGGCTGGATTTTTATTTTTAATAAAAGGTGCAGATTGCTTTGTGGATGGCGCATCTTCGATAGCTAAATCGTTAAGAGTACCAACATTAATAATAGGCTTAACTATAGTAGCTTTTGGAACTAGTGCACCGGAATTAGCAGTTAGTGTTACTTCGGCTTTAGACGGACGAAATGCAATAGCTATAGGAAATGTAGTAGGATCTAATATTTTTAATATCTTAATGGTTGTAGGTGCTTCGGCAGCAATTTTACCGTTACACGTTAAAACAACTATATTCATAAAAGAATTGCCTTTTACTTTACTTGCATCTATTACACTGTTAGTACTAGGTCTAGATTATGTATTAGGTGATGTTATCGCAGTTTCAGAAGAATATTCAGGATATATTGATAGAGTAGATGGTATAATATTATTATTCTTTTTTGGAATATTTTTATATTATTTAGTAGATACAGCATTAGTCGCTAGAAAAAATCATAAAGAAGATGACGAGATTAAAACAATGCCTATGAAGAAAAGTGTTTTGCTTTCTTTATTAGGAGTAGTCGGAATTGTTTTAGGTGGCCAAATGGTAGTTGATTCAGCCTCAGAAATAGCTATAGCTTGGGGAATGTCAGAAGGCGTAGTAGGTTTGACTATTGTAGCAATAGGTACTTCATTACCAGAGTTTGTGACTAGTGTTGTAGCTGCTACTAAAGGTCAAAGCGATCTTGCTCTGGGTAACGTTATAGGTTCAAATATTTTTAACATATATTTAATTTTAGGGGTTTCAACTATTATAAATCCGATACCTGTTAATGCTGATCTTATTATTGATATGGTGATTATGATCATAACCGTAATAGCTACGTTCTTCTTTGCTTTAACCAATAGACAAATTTCACGTACTGAAGGATCTATATTCTGTGTGAGTTATTTCGTATATATGGCTTATATTCTTATTAGATAGTTAAAGTAATAATATATCTCGAATTACAAAATTTTCCTCTGCTTTTAATTAGAATTATTCTAAAATCACTATTTTTAGTTAAAATTTTTTTGAAAAGTTGTTAATTAATTATAGTTAAACGAATATTATATAAGTTTAACTCATAAATATATTAAGAGGGGGAATGATGATGAATCGAATAATAAATCAATTAACAAATGTATTAATGCATAGGAATCAAAAGACATTATCTATTGTAGCAACCAAAGCGAAGGGTATAGAATTGTTAAAAGAGAATCCTAATAAAATAGATGTAGTAGAAGAGGGCGTAAAAATTATTTTATTAGATAAAGTTTCTGAAGTTATAGAAATTAAAAATTTTACTTCAGAAGATATTGATTTTACGGATTGGAAAATTGTATCAGTTCTAGGTAACCAAGTTTTTAAATTTCCACAATTTATATTAAAATCTGGAGCAAGTGTAAGTGTTGGAGATACAATTAACAATATAGATATTGAATTTCACTGGTTTCAAGGTAGAGGGATTTGGAACAATACAAAAAGAGATCCTGCTGAATTATATGATTCAACAGGATCTCTAATAGATAGATTTGATGATTAATGAAACTACACCTATTGTTGGGTGTAGTTTTTTTATGTTATTCAACAGGGCTTGTACATAAAATTTAAGTTAATAATTTCCAAATTTTACCCTGTTGTATATTAGTTGCTTCAGTATTAATGGAATGGTTAGCAATAATTTTTAAAGTAGATGGAACATGAATATTAGAGAGTTGACTACAATTAGAAAATACATGCTTACCGATATTAGATATACCTTCTGAAATAGAAACAGATTGTAAATTTTTACATTTTAGAAATGCGAAGTTACCTATATGAGTAACATTACTAGGAATTTGAATAGATACTAATCCGGTTTGAGAGAATGCTTTTTGGCCAATTTTTTCTAAACTGTTAGGGATAACGATAGTTTGTAAAGATTTACATTTTGTAAAAGCATAATCTCCTATAATTTTAACTCCTTCAGGGATTATGATGGAATTTAAAATAGGACAATCATAAAAAGCAAATTCACCAATACTAGTAACACCATAAGGGATGTTTATAGATATTACATGCTTACATTTATAAAATGCTTTTTGAGCAATGGAGGTTACATTAGGAGGGATTTCTATATGAGCTTGTGAACCGATAAATTTTAAAAAGATGTTATCTTTAATTTTAAATAGTTTATTTTTAGTATAATCGTTTTTTGTACTTTTAGGATATACTAAACTAGTTGATATTTCAGATAAATTATTACTACTAATGGACTGATTATGGATAAGAGTAGGTTTTGTATTCAAATTAGATTGAGTATTAGTAGGATTAAGTTTTTTATCCAAATTAGATTGAGTATTAGTAGGATTAGATTTTTTATCTAAGGATTTATTTTTTATATATTGATCGCAACAAGGATCATCAGATAAGCCAGTATTTAAATGAAATAGAAATTCTTTTTCAGCATTAGATATTTTAAGAGATGGCAATATAATATGTTTTAAAGGTTGCATAGATAATTTGTGGTCTAAGTCTGCAGCAATTTGAGCAGCAGTTTTAGTAGTAAGATAAATTATACTTTGTTCTTCTTTAGAATATGAGTTAGGATTATTTACAGGTTGATGTTTAGTAGAAATTTTTTTTGTATTTTTATGAGAAGTTTGTTTGGGAAGAGAAAATTCCAATTCATCCGGTAAACCATACTTAGCAAAGACAAAAGCATTAACAACTTTTTGAGCTAAATCTATTCTACAAATAAGAGCTAATTTATCTCGGATTAAGTGTATAGATTCGTTATCTAGAATAGAGGTTACCATGTTAATAACAAGTGTTGGAATATTATATTCAATTGCTTTCAGTATAATTAATCGATCATCTGTGTATAGTCTAGCTTTAATCCAAATAGTTAAAGCTGTTGGATCTTGAAAAGTCTCATCACCAGTTTCGAGATAAATATTTCTTAATATTTCAAGCGTTTCACCAGTCATTCTAAAGCTCCTTTCAACAAAAAAAGTTTATCTTTAGAGTATTCTAGCCATTTTGAAGTGATCTTATGCTAAAGCTTAGCTGGTGGATCAGTAAGTAAGGAGCGAATTTTACCAGCATTTATGGTATTATTAGAATGTAGAAGAGATCTCTGATTTTATGCTAAGGCTTAGTTGGTGGATCAGTAAGCAAGGACCAAACTTTACCAGAATTTATGATATTGTTAGAAGTAGAAGAGATCTTAAGATTTGCTATACTTTTTAAAGTGGATGGAAGTTGTATTTCTGTTAAATTAGGACATTTAGAAAATACTCCCTTGCCCATAGTAACGACACCTTCTGGGATAGTTATAGAACTTAGGCTACTACATCCTGTAAAGGCTTCATCATTTATAGTAGTAACAGTTGAAGGAATGGTGATAGAGTATAAAGAAACACAACGCTCAAATGTTTTACATTCTATAGAAGAAAGTCCTTCTGGCAACTCTATAAAGGATAGACTACTACACCATGAAAAAGCAAAACTACCAATAGTTTTTAGTCCCTCAGAAAATTGTATAGTATTAAGGTTAGTACATGAAGTAAAGGCCCAATTACCGATTTTAGTTACACTTTTGGGTATAGTTAAAGAATTGATACCACAAGTAGCAAAAGCCCAATCACCGATTATTTTTATGTTTTCTGATAGATCAATGGACTCTAGATGATGACACCAGGCAAATGCATTATTACCAATAATAGTAATTTCTTTAGGAATTTTAACGATAGTGTTTTTGCCGTCAAAGTTTAGTAAAGTATTATTTCTAACTTTAAAATTTTGATTATCATTTGGAATACTAAATTTTGCTTGAACAAAAAGATTAACAATGTTTTCAGCCAATTCTTGTTTCCAAGTGATGGAGAGTTTATCCTTGATTAAATTAATAGCAACTGTATCATTTGGAGATTTTACTGTTCTATTTACTAAAGTAGGTACTTTTAGGCGTATAGCTTGTAAGATTATATCACGATCTTCATTTTGTAATAAACTTGCAATAAAGACAGCCATTTCAGCTGGGTTATTTAACGTGCTATCACCTTTTTGAAAAAGTTGGCATAAAACTTGTAAGGTTTCGTTTAACATATAGCTAATCCTCCTTGGACATATATTTATAGAGAGAAATAAAAAAATAATTATTAAAGACTAATAGTATATGAATATATATAATCTTGAGATCATTTTTTCTTATGTATATAATAGAGATATTTTTGTAATGTATATTTTAGTGAAAACAGTAAAGTTTATTTAATGGTAGTTAGTAAATCCCAAATAGGGCCAGAACGTACTATGCTAGCTGAAAGCAGAACTTTTTCGTCGCATATGTATTTAAGTGAAGATGGAAGTTCTATAAATTCTAATTTATCACACCAGGCAAATACGCACTTATCTATTGTTTGGACACCTTCAAAAATTTGAACAGTTTTTAGATTAGAACATTCCATAAAGGCCGACTTTCCAATTATATTTCCATCTTTTTGAATTACAACTGTTTGTAAGCTACTACACCACGCAAAAGCACAATCCTCAATCGTATCTACCCCTTCAGGTATTATTATTTCGGATAAGTTTGTACATTGAGCAAAAGCAAACTTACCAATATTAACTACGCCTTTAGGTATAGTAACCGATAATAAATGTGTAGAATGATAGAAGGCTTTTTCTCCAATAGCTATAACTCCTTGTGGAATAATTACTCGCTCATTATATCCTTTAAATTTTGTTAAGACTCCATCTATTATGTCAAATATTCTATTATCATAATTTATTTGAATATCTGGTTTTTCAAACAGAAGTTTATGCGATGGTTTAGGACGTTCAATAATACCAAATTTTGTTTGAATAAATATATCGATGACGTGGTCTGCTAAATCTTCACGCCAGGTTAAAGTTAACTTTTCTTTAATCGAATTTATTGTTTTAACATCGGAAATGGATTTTACATTATTAAAAATAAGAGTAGCCACATTCAGATCAACAGCTTCTAAAAGTACTGTTTTGTAAGTGTAATCATCGTTAACATGACGTTTAAGTAAGGTGGAAAGTTGTGATTTATTTTTAAAAAAGGATGTATTACTAACATAAAGCTTATGAAGAGTTTTAATTATTTCATTTGACATAAATCGCTCCTTTATAATGTAAACTATTTTTTTAAATAAAGAGTATGCATTTTTTAATATATATACATATATATATTATTCTTTAGTGTATGCTATCTATTATAATTATGTACTAATTATAGAAGATATGATAATTATCAATAAAAACAAGCTAGAAAAATATAGATAAAAAAATAATAAGAATGCGAAAAAATATTACTTTATAGCGAAAGTAATGATATCAAAAAAGGATTTATTTATAAAAAGTATAATAAAGAAAAATCCATTATTTACTTATAATTAAAACACGATATTATGCCGATTTATAGTATGTAAAAATCTTTAGGAGGGTACTATGAGAACTATAGCAAATAGACAAATATACAAAAAAAAAGAATTAGCTAAGATGAAAAACAATATATTGGAATATAAAAACACAGTATTCTTTTTAGTAATAGGAACGCTACTAATGGCTATAGCTGTAAATGGTGTGTTGGTACCAAATAAGTTAATAAGCGGAGGAATAAGCGGAATCTCATTAATGTTGTATTTTGTATTTGGTTGGAATTTAAGTTTATTAACGATAATACTAAATATTCCAATATTTATAATAGGATTAAAATACTTACCAAAAAAATTTTTATTTTTCAGTCTTTTTGGGACGTTAGTATTAGCATTATGGATCGAGCTAACTAAAAATATTATAATACCATTAGATTCAGAATTAACGATAGTGGTTTTAGGTGGATTAATAAATGGATTAGGAATGGGGATGATATTTCGCACAGGAGGGTCTACAGGAGGAACAGATATAATTGCTAAAATTATCAACAAATTATTTTCTATAGGGATGGGTAGTGTCTCATTTATGATAAACATTGTAATAATGTCGGCAGCAGCATATTTCTTCAGTATAAATTTGGCTGTGTTAACAGCAATAAGCATGTTTGTGGCAGCGCAGGCTACTAATTTGATTGTAGATGGATTAAATACTAGAAGGACAGGTACAATAATTGTTTCGCCGGAATATGCAGAAGAAATATGTAGTGCTATAACTACTCAGTTACATCGTGGGGTGACTATGGTGGCGGCCACTGGCGGATATACTCATAATCAAAAAATAATTATTTATACAATGATTAATATGAGAGAGGTATCAAAATTAAAGCAAATAGTTTCTGCCCATGATAAACATGCATTTATGACTATAGTAGAAACTGCTCAAGTAATAGGAAATGGGCGAGGGTTTTTGCCACCAATATCTGCATAGACTCAGCATAAACATAGATAATTTTTCCATAAATACTTTTATAGAATAGATAATTTTGTTAATTATATTTATTTTTAGTTATTGTGATATGTTTAGATTTTGGGTTGTAAGTTTGAAGGGAATCTATAGTAAAATAATAGTCGACGTAGACACCATCTTCAAATGAACAATAAATAAAATTTAGATCTTTTTGGTACTCATCGAAATGTTTCGCTTTAGCATCACTAAGATTAACAATATAGTTAGTTACGTTAGCATGGAAGTTTTCTGCACTAACATAAGATCCATCATAATCTAACTTTAAGGTTAAATCAGTTTCTATATTATCTTGTAAGGTTAGTGTAAAATCATCACTTTCGATAAGTTTAAATTCATATTTAGCTAAAAAATTAAGCATAGCATCTAAATTATCAAAGGTTTGTGACATAAAGCTTAAAACATCAAATCCTATAATTTTGTCTGTAAAGTTATTATTGATAATTTCAAAACTAGGAATTGGATCATCCGTCTTATCAGTAGGTTTAGGTTCTATTCCTGCTCGTTCGTAAGCAACAATTAATTGAATGTTTTCTTTCTCAATATCACTAAGTAGATTTGTATCTAATTCTATACCCTGTGGCAAAGGTTCGTACCAAGATTTACTTCTAAAATAAGAATTCATATCGTCCACGTAAAAAATACTACCATGTTTAGCATAGATTTCGTTACGAGCAATTCTAGCCTCGGATAATGATAGATGGGAAATATCTTCTTTACTAAGTTTTAAGGCGCTACTAATCGGAAGAATATAATTATTATTGCTTTCTACATAATAAACTAATGCTTCCGAGGTTGTGCTAAATGCAATAAATGCTATAAAACCGGCCAGAGTAGTTTTTTTCATAATAATTTCCTCCATACATAATATTTTGCTAAATTATTTTAATTATATTATAGTATATAATATTTTTTAATTTTATAGACTTAGATTAAAAAAAAAGATCAACCAAAATGTACTTGAAAATTATGCTAAGTACTATTATTTTATTTTTTAGGTAGCAAAAATTGAACGAATATTGATTGTTAATTATGTATTATTTGAATATAAAAACAACAGAGGACTATTCTAAAATAGCCCTCTGTATAACTAAATATTAATTAGCCAATAAAACGCAGTTAGCATCAAAAATTTTGAAAGCATGATCGTCTTGAGACCAAACATTTTCGCTGTTAGCCCAATATAAATCTACAGAAGGGTTTTTCGCACATTGACCGATTTTTAAAGTTGAACCAGCTTCCAATGTAACAGCCTTAAATGTGTAGACTTCACCATTTGAAAATAATCTACAACCTTCAAGATTGATTGGTGATTCTGTTGTATTTTTTATTTCTACATATTCTCCTAATGGAATTTCTGTATTTATTCCTAGTAGAGTAAGACTGCCGGTAGCTGGAATTTCTACATCTTTAGAAACTTCGTTCTCGTCCACGTCGGATATTTCGATTATCTCCTCTGGACTCTCTACAGATTCTTCAAACACTTCGGTCGGTTCGGCCTTTTCAATAATGGTACAAGTAGCTGGAGCAGCAATTATGAATTCGAATTCGCTGCTATCGGCCCAAAGAGCTTTACTATTAGCCCAATATAAATCCACGGAAGGGTTGTGAGCACATTCTCCAACTTTAACAGTAGAATTTGGATTTAAGATGAAAGATTTGAATTGATACTTATCTTCGCCGGATACAATCATGCAAGCTTCAAGGTTTAATGTTTTATCACTATTGTTTGTAATTTCAACATATTGACCATATACCGTTTCTTGATTTACAGAAGTAATAGATAAGTCGCCCTCTTCAGGAGCTACCGAAATATCCGGTTCCTTAATTGCTACCTCTTCTTCTACGGTGACTTCTGGTTCGTTTAATAAATTATTATCATCCGGCTCAATATTGACTTCGGACTCTATTTCAGCATCTACTTCAGGCTCGAGATCTAATTCAAAGGAATTTTCTTCACAATCCCAAACATTTCTACTGTTAGGCCAATATAAATCCACAGAAGAATTTTTAGAACATTCACCAATTTTTACAGAAGCGTTTGGAATTAATTCAAAGGATTTGAATATGTAAGTTTCACCATTAGAAGAAATTTTACATCCTTTAAGATTAAAAACGTCGTTAGTATTATTGGTAATTTGAACATATTCACCGAATTTGACATCTTTATTTATTTCAGAAATAGAAATATCAGCTTTGACTATTAGCTCAGGTACTGGTACTGGTTCTGGCTCTGGTTCAGGTTCAGGCTCTGGCTCTGGTTCAGGCTCAGGCTCAGGCTCAGGCTCAGGCTTTGGTTCAGGCTCAGGCTCAGGTTCTGGCTCTGGTTCAGGTTCAGGCTCTGGCT
>LNZM01000059.1 GCA_002007295.1 Candidatus Epulonipiscioides saccharophilum
TTTTAATTAAGGGGGCTGTCGCATTAACTTCAAAAACGAAGGATCATCTTCTGCTTCCGTCATCTAATAATAACTCTCGGCGACACTTCCCATAGAAAACAAAATTGTGGGGGAGGTGTCAGCGTAAGCTGACGGAGGGAGAAAGTGTGCATTCAAGTTTTTGTTACTTTCAAGTAAATTATAAATTTTACAAGTTTACATCGTTTTTCTGTCATTTGGAATTTAATTGCGACAGCCCCTATCACGAAGTGACTGAGAGGTTAAGAGCTATCGACGAAATTGACAGAGAAGTTGAGAGCTATCGGCGAAATTGACAGATAGGTTGAGAGCTGTCCAGGATCTATAACCTATTTGGTATGGATACCTTCATTATATAGGATAAACTCTCGATCAGCGGATGCCCAGTGTACCTGGACTGACTAAAGGGTTTTAAACAGCAAGTTCTAAAATAAAATTAAGGAGGATATATATGAAAAAAATGATTAATAAATTATTCGTTGCTACAATATTCTCAATAATGTTATCCGGATGTGGCGGATCAGGAGAGCAAGAATTAAACTTAGAAAAAACTATAGATTCAGAAACTGGACGAGAAATGATCGGCAATATGTATGTAGAAGGATTACCAATTGTAAAAGAACCCGCAACTTTTACGCTTTTTGCAGCTAAATCTGGCAATGACAAATCGGTTAGCCAAGACGAAAAGCATATACTAACAATATTAGAAGACAATACAAATGTTAGATTTGAGTTAGAAGAAGTCGCATCGAATGCCAACGAAAAAATCAACCTACTATTAGCTGCGGGTTCCGACTTACCGGATATAATCTATTTTTGGCCAACCGAAAGCACCGTAATAAATAACACAGCACATTTATTTGAGTTTACCGATGAGATATTGAGAGAATATGCACCGAATCTTGTGGCTCAACTAGAAGCCAATGTTCCAAACGGTTTAGATATGCTAAGAAAAGCTGATGGGAAAATTTATTCTCTGCCCGTTGGCCCCTATGCAGAATATGCAAACTCGGCCCAATCTATTCCTCTTATCAGAAAGGATTGGCTAGAGGCTTTAGATTTAGAAATGCCTACTACTACCGATGAATTATACAATGTCCTAAAAGCTTTTAAAACTCAAGATCCAAATGGTAACGGTAAAGCAGACGAGATTCCGCTCTCTTTTTGTCAAGAAAATGCTCAGCACAAACATTTTAATTTCGCCGGACCTTGGGGTATAGCCGGAAGGAATGGACATGACTGGGAAAATTATTTCCAAGTCCGAGACGGTGTTGTAGTTCCTAATTTGGATACCCAGAATTTTAAAGATTATTTAGCCTACATGCATAAACTAGCCTCTGAAGGCTTATTAGATGTAGAAGGATTTTCGCTTACTTATTCTCAGTACAAAGCTAGAATTAACGAAGGCGCTGTTGGTATGATCGTCACCTGGATGGAAACCGACGATATCTGGGCACCTGTACCTGTTTTAACCACACCAGGTTACGAGGGCCAAGAAGCAAAAATTGGCCAAAAAGGCTATCGTACAACTAATCTAAACGGATTCATGATCACTAAATCCTGCGAAGACCCTTTAGCTGCATTGCGAGCTTGGGATTATTTGCATTCCACTCCAAACTTAAAGCGTATCGCTCGTGACGGTAACGAAGGCATTCTTTGGGTCGAAAATCCAGATGGGTCAGCCACTGTAAGAGAAATAGCACAAGAGGAATTGCCGGCCAACATTGTTAGTAAAACTGAATTGAACTATACTATCGCTCTTAGGGGCATGGGTCCTATCATTTTTCAACACGAAATAGCCAAACCCGACCTCAATGCTGAAGACCTAAGCATGGATGCCCTAAGATACAAATACGTCCCTATGTATGAACCGTATTTCAATACCGAATTTTTGCCACAACGCCCTATGCCGAGTAATAAGTTGACAGAACTTAGTCTTCTGCAAACTGAAGTAGAAGCCTACATGAATGGCTTCATCGCTGATAGTATTATTAACGGTTTGTCCGATGAACAATGGGAAGAATATCTTAAGCAATTGGAAAATGTTCAATACTATGAGTGGATTCAATTCCAACAAGATTTTCTAGACGGTAAGTTTTAAATTTCATGTCCTAAGCTTTTCGCACTTAGCCTTCCTCAAGAGGAAGGTGGCTGCGAAGCAGACGGATAGAGTTAGGTGGAGCTGACTAAGAGATTAAGAAGAGTTTTTTACATAATTGTTTTATCCTAAAAACGAAAGTTTGATCGCTATAAATTTCATAAAAAATGAGAAAATGCCAAAATCCCACCGGGATCGATACCACTTTTATGCTATATCATGAAATCCGGATTAAAATTAATTGCATAAAAAATGCTATGATTTCTAATTTGCCGAGAATATATTTCACTTTTATATTTTAAAAAGGATTGCATGAAATTTTAAAAATATATTTTAGAAAAACAGCTTAAATATTTTAGTCAATATACTCGATGCTATATTTTATAAAATGAATAATTTGAAATCATAACTTGCACAAAAAATGCGAAAATATAAAAAATCCTAGTAGCATAGGGACCACTTTCGAACCAAAAACATGAAATACTAATCATTATATATTGCAAATCGACTTTAAATATTTGAATAATATACTTGTAAAAAACAATTACTTTCTCATATCAAATCCTCCATTTTTTGATACCATTTTCAGATCCATCAAAATATACCTTGTATAAAATAGTTGTCAGATACACAAGATAAGAAAAATTGAAACGACAGTTGTATTTGATATTGAATGCAATTTATCGCATTCTCCCCCTGGCATTTCATGCCCACCACTCTCCCGGAGGGGGATTCCGCTTATCTTGAAACTAGTGGAAACTTAAAGGCACGCTTTCTCCCTCCGTCAGCTAACGCTGACACCTCCCCCACAATGTTGTGAAGACGGAGAGGGCAGTGCTTCCCTGCAATTTTGTGACTAAGATTCTTAAGTTCCCGCCTATGGACTCTCATGGAGCCATGTTTATTAAAATAACTCATAATTAAAGCGAGGTTGAAAAATGAAGAATCCAAATGTTTTAATCATCATGACTGATCAACAATCTAGACGAAGCATTAGCGCTTTAGGCTCCGTTAATATTCAAACACCAAATCTAGATAGAATAGCACATGAAGGAGCAATTTTTGAAAACTTTTTTACTCCAACCGCTGTCTGCACCCCATCTCGAGGATCATTTGTAACTGGGTTATATCCTATCCAGCATGGCTGTAGTAAGAATAATTATTTTTTATATGACAATGCGAAAACTATTGCCGAAGTATTCAAAGATTCAGATTATCAAACTGGTTACGCTGGCAAATGGCATTTGGCCGGCGAAGCGAAACCTGGATTTATGAGGCAAGAAGAGTCTCGAGGATTTGACAGTTGCAAATATATGTATAACCGTGGACATTGGACAAGCATAGTGCAACTCGACGGATCGCACAGCGTAATCTCGGCCAAAGACGAAGTGTTAACAGGCTCTAGCAAAATGGGCGACGAAAAATCTTATACTACCGATATCCTTTCGGACGCAACAATCGAGTTTATTAAAACTCGTGACAAAAGCAAGCCCTTTTTGTATATGCTAAGTATACCCGATCCGCATACGCCAGTAAGCGTTCGTAAACCATACAATACTATGTATAAACCTGAAAATATAATTCTTCCAGAAAATTTTTATAAGTTTAACGCACCTTGGGCACCCGAAGGTACTTATCAAACACCGGATAATAACAGTAACGAAGATTTAGCAAAAAAATGGATGGCATCCTACTATGGCGAAGTAAGCTGTATCGATGATAATGTTGGTAAAATTTTAGCAACTTTAGAAAATGAAAATATTTTAGACGATACTATTATTATTTTTACAACAGACCATGGTGAGTACTTAGGCGAGCACGGTCTATGGAGAAAAGGACAACTCTATCCAGAAGTAAACCATGTACCATTTTTTATGCGATATCCTAAAAAAATTGCAGCTAATACTAAAGTTAAAGAATATGCTTCGGCAATTGATATGTTGAGAACCGTGACTTCGTTGGCAGAAATAAAAAATACAAGTTGCGATGTTGGCCAAGACGCTTCTATCCTCTTTCAACCGGATCATGAAAACTGGAATGCTACCCAACATTTAACTGGATCCAATTTTACTTTCGCTTCCACAATAAAAGATAATATTTTTGTTGGATTTAGGCAGGATGGACACAATCTAATGTTTGACATGGAGAAAGATCTACTAAACAATAACAATCTCTATTATGAACCAGCCTATGCTAAAATAAGAAAAGAACTTTATGAGATCACCTTAGAACATGAACTAAAATTAAATACACCTTGCGTACCTTGGCTAAAAAATGTAGTCTTAGATTAATTAGGGAGTTGTCATAAAGGTCAATGCGTCGCTTCGCTCTTTTACCCTATCCGTCCGCTTCGCGGCCACCTTCCTCAAGAGGAAAGCTAAGGTCAAGTACAAGTGCGAAGTTTAAATGCGAAGTTCATATTCGCTTCTTAAGTTCCCGCCTATGTCCTAAACAGAGACTTGAAATTGTTAGCCAATTATAATGCTATTGTCTATTTATTTGCAAAATAGCTATTGTCATAACGTTAAATTAATGTTATAATCAGAAAAAAGCCATAGTACATATAGTATACATCTTGTCTAAAAATTAGATAAGTACTTTTTCGAATTTTTTCTAAAATATAAAACAAGGAGATAGCTATGAAATTAGTTGTATTATCTTTTGATTCTCTACAAAATATCGATCTAAACACATTGTTTAAGTTGCCGAACTTTGCTAAGCTACGTTCAAAAGTTTTGCTGGTCGAAAATTTAAAAGAAGTCTATCCTACGTTAACTTATCCGATTCATACTTCTATTATAACCGGTAAATATCCATGCGAACATGGAATATCTCACAATCAAAAGTCGGATTTATATCCTCGAGGGAACGATTTCAATATAATGGGTGAACAATGGTTTTGGCATGCTAACAATATTACATGTAAAACCTTATTCGATTACGCCCAAGAAAATAATTTATCGATTGCTTCTCTTTGCTGGCCCGTTACCGCTGGCGAAAAACGAGGAATTAATATTCCCGAAATTTGGCCCCTTAAAGGTGTTGATAACCAAAATTATGAATTATATAAATCCAATTGTTCGGAGATAGCATTCGAAAAATATTTTGAAGATGAATTAAAATTTTTTGCTTGGAAAGATAACGCTGACATGGTTATGTATTTGCCTGAACTTGGGGTGAAAATTTTGCGTGACGATCAGCCTGATATCTTGTTGGTGCACTTTATTTGGTTGGACCACTTACGACATGTATTCGGAAATTCGCACCATGTTATAGAAGAAGGACTTCGATATTTGGATGTGATGCTCGGTCGATACATAGATGCTTCAAAGCTATCCGGAAATTTTGAAGATACTAACTTTATAATTTTGGGCGATCATGGTCAAATCGATATTAATAACTGTTTTAATTTAAATGTAGCTTTCTTCCAAAAAGGTTTGATTAGATTGACCGATAAAAATTTACCCGAACGTTACGTAGCTTACGCTTTTTCGGCTGGATTTTCTGCTCAAATTATTTTGAAAAATCCGGATGACCAAAAGTCTGTAGATAGAGTTTATAAGGTTTTGTTAGAACTGCAAGCTGAATATCCTCAATATATTGAAAAAGTGTTTACCAAAGAAGAAGCCCTAGCAGAAGGTTTGTCTGGCCATTTTTCCTTTGTTGTTGAAGCCGCCGAAGGCACCCTATTCGACATGAATTATTCCGGCGAGCTGATCACAACCGATTCTAAGTTGAAAGCAACTCATGGTCATCACACTAACAAAGGTAGCAAACCACCGTTAATAGCCTTTGGAAAATCTATAGAACCGAACGTGATTAAGAATGCTAATATGATCGATGTCTTTCCTACTATTTTAAAATTGTTGGATATTAAACCGACTGAAAAGTTAGAGGGTACATCTTTAATTTAATTCATTATTATTTTCGCACTTGCACTTGACCTTAGCCTTCCGTCCCCCGGAAGGTGGCAGCGAAGCTGACGGATAGAGTAAAAAGAGCGAAGCGACAGCTCCAGAAATGGAGCTTTTTTTATTTCCCAGTTTTTACAATATTGACATATTTAATTAATTGTATTATAATAAGTGCATAACAAATAGATAACAGAGCGAAATAAGCTAAATAAAAGAGGGGAGATTTTTGAATATGAAATTTAAATTATTTGCCTTAATGTTATGCGGAGTTATGCTTGGTGGCTGCACAGCAGGAACAGACGATTCCAATAATTCTGCTAGCGAAGAATCAACAGGATTAAAGATAGCGATAGTGACCAGTCCATCGGGAGTAGACGATGGGAATTACAATGAAAATAACTACGATGGAATTTTAGCTTATATAGAAGATCATCCGGATGCTACAGTCACAGCTATGCAAGAAACAACGGGCGACGTGACCGCTTGTATTCAAATGGTAAGCGACATTGTCGCAGACTATGATGTTATCGTTACGCCCGGATTTCAGTTCGCCGGAGTATCGAGTGTAGCTGTGGAAAATCCAGATAAAAAATTTATCTTGGTCGACGCTCCTCCTGCACCCGTAGGTGACCAAACAGAATTCGATAACTTGTATTCTATGGAATTTGCTGAGGAAGAAGCCGGATTCTTCGTTGGTGTGGCCGCTGCTTTAGAGACTGAAACAAACGTTGTAGCCATAATCAATGGGATAGCATTCCCTTCAAACGTAAATGCTCAATACGGTTTTGAATGTGGTGTCAACTACGCTAACGAAGTTTTCGGAACCGACGTTGAGGTTATAGAATTACCTTCTTATTCTGGCGTTGATGTTACCGGCGCAAATGTTGGCGGAAATTACGTAGGTACTTTTTCAGATCCAGCCACAGGTAAGATCGTAGCAAATAATTTAATCGACCAAAATGCTGACGTATTATTCGTTTTTGCTGGCGCATCCGGAGGTGGTGCTCTAACCGCAGCTAAGGAGACAGGCGATGTCCTAATAATCGGTGCCGATGTCGACCAATACGAAGACGGTCAAATGGGCGACAAAAATATCATGCTCACTTCTGCTATCAAAGCCATGGATCTTAACGTAGAATTACTTCTTAACGCTATCACTGATGGAACTTTCGAAGGCGGACATCACCTAAGAAAAGCCGATACCGATTCCGTTAGCTATGCTCATGCAGACGGTAGACACCTTATGAGCGACGACACTCTTGCTAAGTTAGAGCAGGTTTATGCCGATGTTAAATCCGGTAAAATCGTTCCTGCATCTAATTTTAATGGCTTGACTCCTGACACATTTACTGGATTACCAAGTGCTCAGTAGAGTTAACTTTGCACTTGATCTTTGCACTTGAACTTAGCCTTTCTCTTGAGGAAGGTGGCAGCGAAGCTGACGGATGGAGTAAAATAATAAAAATGAAACTTTAAAGGGCTACTATAATTAATATGGTGGCTCTTTGTTTATTGATTAGAGGTGAGATATGTGGACGATTTTATAATTGAATTGAAAAATGTTACAAAAAAATTTCCAGGCATTATCGCTAATGATGATGTGAGTTTAGGTATAAAAAAAGGTGAGATCTTCGCCGTACTGGGCGAAAACGGAGCAGGTAAATCTACTTTAATGAGTATGATTTTCGGCATGTACGAGCCAGACGGCGGCGAAATATTTATAAGAGGTAAACAAGAAAAAATTACATCCCCAAACGATGCTTACAGACTAAACATCGGCATGGTTCACCAACATTTTAAACTCGTAAGTGAATATACTATTACTCAAAATATTGTCTTGGGCAATGAGCCAATTAAGAAAAAATTCGGCCTTTTTCCTACTGTTGATCTAAAAGAAGCCAACGCTAAAGTGGCTGAATTATCCGAGAAATATGGCCTTCAAGTTAATCCGACAGATAAGATTAAAGATGTACCTGTATCTATCATGCAACGTGTGGAAATTTTGAAAATGCTTTACAAAGAAGCTGAGATTTTAATCTTTGATGAGCCAACCGCTGTACTTACACCACAGGAAATTGAATACCTGTTGGAAATTATCCTTAATCTGCAACAAAGCGGTAAAACTATTATTCTAATTACTCATAAACTGGATGAAATTAAGAAGATCGCTAATCGTTGTGCTATTTTACGAAAAGGTAAATTGATCGATGTCCGTAACGTTGCAGATCTAACTACTCAGGATATGGCCAGACTTATGGTTGGTGCAGACGTTTCTTTTGAATTGCCTAAAGAAGATCACTCATTTGGCGATGTCATTCTAGATGTCCAAAATCTTTCTGTTAGAACTATCAAGGACGTTGTTAAAAATGTCTCTTTTCAAATCCATGCCGGTGAAATATTCTCTTTAGCTGGAGTATCCGGAAATGGTCAGACAGAAATAGCCGATGCTATATCTGGTATCATAAAGAGTTCCGGCCAAATTTTTCTAAACGGCGTTGATATATCTAATTCTTCAGTCCGAGATAGAGCGGAAATAGGTTACATTCCAGAAGATAGACATAAATACGGTTTAGTATTAGATTTTGATATAAGCAACAATGCCGTACTGCGTGACTATTATAAAGAACGCTTTTCTAAAAATAACGTTCTGCAAAAACATGAATTTACAGATTTTGCTCAAGAATTGATCGATAAGTATGACATTAGATGTGCCAATGGCCCAAAGACTAATACTAGATCAATGAGTGGCGGAAACCAGCAAAAAATTATTATAGCTCGTGAAACAGCTAGAAATTCTAAACTACTTATTTTTGTTCAGCCCACCAGAGGTTTGGATATAGGGGCTATCCAAAATATCCATGAAAAGATTTTAAGCTTAAGAAATGAGAACACCGCAATATTATTGATATCTCTCGAGTTGGATGAAGTTATGCAGCTGAGCGACACAATTGGTGTTATCTATAATGGAGAAATTCAAACGATAAAAAAAGCTAGCGATCTTAGCAAAGAAGAAGTCGGAGAATTTATGATGGGGGTGCATGAATAATATGAAAAAATTAATAATACCTCTTGTATCTTTATTATTAAGCTTACTTGCTGGTGTAGTGGTTATCTTAATTATAGGTAAAAACCCGATAACAGCATATCAAAATTTATTGCAAGGTTCAGGACTTTTACCAAAGCCCTCTTATGCTGGTTATAAAAGTATGTTTACAGATTTCATGGTATTTTTAAATACGTTAACACCGATGATTTTTGCGGCCCTCGCTGTTGTGGTAGCGTTTAAATCTGGATTGTTCAATATCGGGGTTTCTTCTCAAATGCTTTTAGCCGGATTTACAGCCACCGTCCTAATAGGTTACAGTCCATTAAATGGTTGGATAGCAAAACCTTTAGTTATTATTATCGGCATAGTTGTCGGTGCGGCTTTGGCTGGCCTAATTGGGTACTTAAAGTATAAATTCAATATTAATGAAGTAGTTTCTAGCATAATGCTAAATTATATTGTTCAGTATGTTATTAGCTTTTTCATTAACACCTCTTTTATAGATGTAGTTTCTAGACAATCCAAAAATATTAACCCCGAAGCGTCTTTGACTTTGAAAAATGTCGAGATCGCTGGCCTTAAAATGGATATTCCGATTGGATTTCTGATTGCTATTATAGCTATAATCATTGTCGGCTTCGTTTTAAATCACACCAAATTCGGCTACGAAATTATGACCGTTGGCAAAAGTAAAGAAGCAGCGACCTATGCGGGCATCAATGTCGGCCCAACTTTAGTTAAAGCCATGCTCCTTTCCGGTGCTTTAGCTGGTTTGGCGGGTGTAACTTATTATCTCGGATTAAACTGGTCCATTAGGCCAAGAATACTTCCGTCCGTAGGTTTCGACGCTATAGCTGTTGCTTTGTTCGGAAATATTTCAGCCTTTGGAAGTTTTTTAGCATCGTTTGTAGTGACCATTATTACAAAAGGCAGCGCCTACATGAGTTCTATTTCCAAAGTACCGGCGGAAATAGCGTCTGTTATCACAGCCTTAATATTGCTGTGCAGCGCAAGTGGAGCGTATTTTAAATTTAAAAAGGGAGGGTTTTAAATGGATACTATTATTATCGATGGGATGGCATTTGCACTTCCTCTTTTTATTGCAGCGATAGGCGCAATTTATTGTGAAAGAAGCGGCATTGTAAACTTAGCTATAGAAGGATTCATGGGTGTCGGTGCTTTTTGCGGTGCTTTGGCTGTAGTCTTAACCAATAATATATTTCCAGCCGGCGGACTCATTTCTTTTATTATAGCATTGATATCGGCGGTGGCTGGTGCTACGTTATTCTCTTTGATCCATGCGCTTCTTTGCATAAAGTTTAAGGCTAACCAAACTATTAGCGGTGTTGTTATGAACCTATTGGCTTTAGCTATGACCACTTTTTTAACCAGACAAATAAATGCAGCTGTTTTTGGAATGCCTTCTTCTAAGTTAGAATTGGGTATAACCTTAAAATTCAATATACCTATTTTATGCGACATTCCGATTATCGGCGCATTCTTTAAAGAAGTATACATTTTCAATATTGTTATAATAATCGTAGCCATTTTAATGTGGTACGTATTATATCACCGAAAATTCGGTGTACACTTAAGAGCTTGCGGAGATAACCCACACGCTGTAGCCGCCTGTGGCATAGAAGTATCTAAAACTAGAGTTTGGGCCATCATGGTTTCTGGTGCTTTATCCGGTATAGCTGGATTAGCATTTGCTTATTCGATATATGCAACTTTCTCTTCTAATTTTTATGTAGGTTATGGTTATTTATCAATAGCAGCCATGATATTCGGAAATTGGAAGATAGTACCGACTTTATTCGCATGCTTAATTTTCGGATTTGCCAGGTCCTTCGGTTATTCATTAAGTGGCCTGCTTGGATTAGCTAGTACATTTTCGGATTTAACAATGACCTTGCCGTATATTTTAACATTGTTGTTATTAGTATTCTTTTCTAAAAATAATCAAATGCCAAAAGCTTTAGGCGAAGTTTATGACAAATCAAAAAGATAATGGCCTTTCAATTTAGGTCCTTCGATAAACCATCATTTGGTAAATCGAAGGTTTTTTGTATTCTTTTGTATTATTTTGTTGACTTCCTAAAGAAACATGATACAATAACATACAATAACTATAGAAAGTGAGGGATTTGGAGTGATTAAACAGAAGGCAGATTATTTAGCACAACGAAAAAAGTTTTTCCTAATGCGTACTCTTATTTGGGCTACAGTAATTTTAGCTATTTTTATTACCGGTTGGGTTATTACTCAAAATAGAGCTAATTATTTCACCGTAGTAGCTGCTGTGTTGACTCTTGGATTAGCACAAAATTTAACTAGATATTTAGCTTTTACAAAATATAAAAATCCGGATATTGATTTTGCTAATGATATAGATCTTCTTAACGATGCTTTGATATATCACAGTGTGATTATACCTACAAAACAAGGAGATAAATATTTTCCACACATAATATTGAAGGCCAATTTAATATTTTTTATAACCTATGAGCAAAATCCAACAAGAGGTTTAGACGATAATTTTTTTAGTAAGTTCACAGCAAAAGGAATAGAGAAGAGCCATTTACACTTTTGCTCCATTCAGCATAGGGATAACCTGGCTATTCTATTGAAGCAAATAAAGGGTGTAAAGCCGATTGAGGTCGCTCAAGAATCGAACGCATATGTATTAGAGGGTATGATGGTATGACAGAAATATTGATTAATAAGACTGAATGTGGCCAAAGACTGGACAAGTTCATGATTAAATATTTAGGCGAATTTCCGATGAGTTATATATACAAAGCATTTAGAACAAATAAGATAAAACTAAACGGGAAAAAGCCTAAAGGTTCTGAAAAGTTAAATCCGGGTGACAGCATAAAGATCTTTTTAGAGACAGAAAAGATTAAGGTCAAGGCGCAAAAATTGACCAAGCATTTTAAAATTATATATGAAGACGAGAATATTTTAATTGTAGACAAACCTATTGGTATGCTGACTCAGAAGGCCACAAAAAGGGATATTAGTTTAGCCGACGAAGTTCTTTCATATTTAGATGAAAAAGGTGAACTAGAGAACCTAAATGGCTTTAAACCAGCACCATCTAATCGTTTGGACAGAAACACTTCAGGTCTTGTTCTTATCGGTAAGAATCAGGTTAGTTCGGTAGCTCTTTCTCAAATGTTAAAAGAAAAAAGTATTGTAAAATCTTATTTGGCTTTAGTTAAGGGGACTATCTTAAAGTCGGTTACCATTAATGCTTTTCATAGAAAACTACCGGATAAAAATGAAGTCCAAATTTTAGATTATAGAGCTGATGGTACAAAAGAAATTGTGACCAAAATTACACCTCTCGAACAAAAAGAGGGTGTAACTTTAATAGAAGTCCAACTAATAACCGGAAAAACTCATCAAATCCGTGCTCAACTAAAAGAGCTTAAACATCCTATTGTGGGCGATTATAAATATGGAGATGTAAACTTAAATAATTATTTCAAACAAAAATATAACTTGACTTCTCAATTACTATGCTCCTATAAAGTAAAATTCGAAAACTGCACTAATATTTTATCTTATCTTGAAGATAGAGTTTTTATAGCTTTCGTTCCTGCCATGTTTTCTAAAATATTAGATAAAGATAGTTAAAATTCTTGGGATATTATATTTTCTCAATGTTGTTTTAATATTATGTTCAGGACAACTTTTTATGGGGCCTATGACATCCGCTTAAGCATTCTTTCGCTTTCTCGGATTAATTTTTTGTTATTCATTTCATATGCACATATTAATTTTGACAGTGCTTATGGAGGCCTATGATATTTGCTTAAGCATTCTTTCGCATTCTCGGATTAACTTTTTATTATTCATTTCATATGCACATATTAAGGCTGAATCGAATAATTCTAATTTGCAAAAAAGTTTATATGCTTCCATATATTTTTTATCCAAATATAAAACTACAGCCATTTCTTCTATGTATAGAAGACCTTGCCTTAGTTGGGCACTGTCCGTACACTGGTTAAATTCTATAAATGCTAAGTCTAGTTTTTGTCCATCCAAGTAGCACATTCCAGCTTCATAGTGCATTTCGGCTTTAACGTAAAAGGTAGCTGCTTTCACTGGTGTATTATGTGAAAAAAAGAAAGCTGCCCTAGAATAGTCGCCAGATTTCTCGCACAACGATCCGGCCAATCCATACAGATTGTATTCTACTGCCATTTCTATTGCTTCGGATACTTGGCCTAATTTTGCGTAGCTATATACGATTCCTTCTCCATCCTTACACTTTAGAAAAGAATCTAATGCAAGCTCGTATTCTTTGTTTTCAAAATATATTTTTCCAGCCCATATGTACAATTCACAATCATAGAAAAGTTTTGCCTTTTGTAGTGCATCCAGTGAAAAGTAATCTATTTTTTTTTTGATAACCTTAGTTAATAATATAGAATATTTTATCATTTAGTATCACCTCATTATGTATTTTAATCTAAGTTTACTATGTTTTTAAGCATATAGCAAGTACATTTTATTATATGTAACAAATAAATTTATTAATGAGTGCGATAAGTGGCTTAGAAACATCGAAGTTTATTAATGAGTGCGATAAGTGGCTTATTTGAAAAATCAAAATTTATTAATGAGTGAGACAAGTGGCTTATTAGAAACATCGAAATTTATTAATGAGTGCGACAAGTGACTTATTGGAAAAATCAAAATTTATTAAGGAGTGTGACGAGTGGCTTATTGGAAAAATCAAACCTTAAGAGGAAGTGAATTAGAAAAGATCATTAATGTTACGAATGATTTATATAGGAAAAAAAATTTAGCATTGATTCAAAAAATTCCAACACCAATAATACCTACACAGTTCGATAATAAGCAGAGAGTGATAACACAGGCTTATTTTGAACAAAAAAGTACAGTCGATTTTTTAGGAGCTATCCAAGGATTCCCGATATGCTTTGACGCTAAAGAAACAAAAGCTACTTCACTGCCACTTGCAAACATTCATAAGCACCAAATTGAATTTATGCGAGATTTCATAAAGCAGGGCGGAGTAGCTTTTTTAATAGTTTATTTTCAGAAATATGAAAAATTCTTTTTAGCGCCATTTGAATTTATACAGAAGTATTTTATGGCGGCTATGTCCGGTGGTAGAAAGTCTATACCTTATAAGGATTTTCAGCTAGACTACGAAATTTCATTAGAAAATGGCCAATATCTTCATTATATAAAAGTTTTACAAAAATACATTGATAAAATGTATATAACCCAAAATAATAGTTAATAATCTTAAACAAGATTGGCCAAATGATAGGTCATTAATTCTACCTTGATTTTGGGCTACAATCTTAGACAAGATTGGCCAAATGATAGGTCATTAATTCTACCTTGATTCTGGACTATAATCTTAAACAAGATTGGCCAAGTATAGATCATTGATTCTACTTTGATCTTGGGCTACAATCTTAAAAAAGATTGGCCAAATGATAGGTCATTAATTCTACCTTGATCTTGGGCTACAATCTTAGACAAGATTGGCCAAATGATAGGTTATTAATTCTGCCTTGATCCTGGACTACAATCTTAGACAAGATTGGCCAAATGATAGGTCATTAATTCTGCCTTGATCCTGGGCTACAATCTTAGACAAGATTGGCTAAATGATAGGTCATTAATTCTACCTTGATCCTGGGCTACAATCTTAGACAAGATTGGCCAAATGATAGGTTATTAATTCTGC
>LNZM01000060.1 GCA_002007295.1 Candidatus Epulonipiscioides saccharophilum
CTTAATAAATAGTTTTAACGACTTTTTCTTGTCGTGTTTCACTTTAGAAACATTTTCGGTGCATTGAATATTTTACGCTAGAAATGACTACTTCTAGCAACCGTTTATATTCAGTTGTATTTAAAATCCCCATAGCTAAAGCTAGGGGGTTTACGGCTTGTCTGGTAATAATAACTAGATAATTACATGACTAACATGTATTATTGAATCTTAAATAAAGAAAGGACGGTTTAATGAATCGCATTTTTTCAAATACTTCATTTGTAGCCGGCCCAAGGCAATAAAGCCTAATTTTGGCGACTGCGCCTGAAAACAAAAACACTAAGGAGAAAACATCTCACGTATTCTCTAATATATATAATATCTAGAGTATAACAAAAGAGTTGTCAAAGAAACATCTTTTTGAATTATAATTTATTCTCAACTATGATGGCCAAAAAAATATAATAATGAGAACATTGCATGAGTTGTAGCTCTGGATTATAATTTGCGTTATATTCTAAACAAATATTGTATATCAAAGGAAAGTGCCTTTTTATGAAGGTGCTTTCCTTTTTGTGCTTAGTCACATTTAAAGTATAACCAAAACTAATCAGTTATAAACACATTTGGAAAAATTTTTTTATTTCATAATAAGATATGATTGTTAAATTGATAAAGAATAAAAATACCTAGAATTACCGCTAGTATTACATAATACACATATGATATAATATATTTGTTGTTATTTTGGGTGAAATGATAACAATTAATGCATAAAAAAGTAGGTCCACCGAAACACACGAGCTTACTTTTTATAAAAAAAACCACTCTAAAAACAGAGTGGTGGTTGTGTGTTCTCCACCTTCGGTTACGGATGAGGTCATTCGTAAAGGAGGTAAGCTACTTGCGTGAGTATAACTTAATGGTATTATGCCTGTTTTTAATAACAGTAATCATAATAATAACTAGATAATTACATGTTTAACATGTATTATTGAATCTTAAATAAAGAAAGGATAGTTTAATGCATTGTATTTTTTTTAAATACTCCATTTGTAGCCGGCCCAAGGCAATAAAGCCTAATTTGGCGACTACGCCTGAAAACAAAAACACTAAGGAGAAAACATCACACGTATTCTCTAATATATATAATATCTAGAGTATAACAAAAAAGTTGTCAAAGAAACATCTTTTTGAATTATAATTTATTCTCAACTATGATGGCCAAAAAAATATAATAATGAGAACATTGCATGAGTTGTCGCTCTGGATTATAACTCACGTTATACTCTAAACAAATATTTTATATTAAAGGAAAGTGCCTTTTTATGCAAGGTGCTTTCCTTTTTGTGCTTAGTCACATTTAAAGTATAACCAAAAATAATCAGTTATAAACACATTTGGAAAATTTTTTTGTTAATAATCAAGTTAATAAAAAACTACTCTAACAAGAGAGCGGTCTTTGTGTGTTCTCCACATTCGGCTACGGATGATTTCATCCGCAAAAGGAGGTATATACTATGAGAGATTATTCTTCAGTCATAATATATTTATGTTTTTGCTTAACATTTAAAGTATAGCCAAAAATAATCAACCATAAACACATTCAGATAGAAAATTTTTAACAGGCTCTGGCGATTTCAATTTTTTAAATTCTTTTGCAAAATATACTATAAATATTATAGACATAATGAAAGAACTTACGGGATAGCAATATCCTAAAAACTGTATCGTTGGATTTAATGGGAATATTAATAGTACCCATATAAATCTAAGCCCAACAACTCCGATCAGAGTTATTATCATCGGCTTAAATGATTGCCCCAATCCTCTTACGGCTTGAGAGCATATTGTGTTTGGAATGCCTAAAATATACATTGGCATTATTACAAAAAACAACGTCTTTGCAACTTCGATTACTTCTTTTGTATCCGTAAACATCAATAGTAAAGACTCTCTGAATAAAATAAATATACCTATTATAGGAATAACTATTATATACGTAATTAATATTATTTTTATAACACTTTCTTTTATCCGTTTTATGTTTCCAGCACCTTTATTTTGCCCCACAAATGTTACTGCCGTACTTCCAAGAGCGGACACAAAAACATCGATAATGCTATCAATCTTAAGATAGGCCGACCAAGCAGTTACTGACGTGTATCCGAATGTATTCACTGTCGATTGCACTAGCATATTGGATAAGCTATACATTATACTTTGGATCCCAGCTGGTATTCCCAGTTTAAAAATATCAGATATCATTTTAATATCTATTTCTTTAGAAATTTTTTCGTCCTTAAATCTTTTACTTAATATGTACATCAAAATAATCGCTGAAATCCCTTGTGCTGTCACCGTTGCAAAGGCCACCCCAAAAACACCAAGTGGAACTACAATGACAAATAACAAATCTAGTAAAATATTTAAAATGCTACAAAAAATAAGTACATAAAGTGGTGTTTTAGAATCTCCTAATCCTCTAAAAATTCCTGAGAACATATTGTAGAATATGCAAAAAACTAACCCTACAAGAAAGGTATTTAAATAAATTTGGGAAAACTTTATCGTATCTTGTGGTGTCTGCATTATTTTTAGATAATTTAATCCGAAAAGTAGACAAACCGAAGATAGGGCGATGCCAAAAATTAAAAATGAAATCGTTCCGTTGTAAATGATTTTCTTGATAGAATTTGTATCACCTTGCCCATAATACTGTGATGCGTACACCGTAACTCCGGCGGATACTCCGACAAAGAAATTTATCAGCATTGTGATTAGTTTTGAGGCTGAACCTCCGACCGCAGCAAAGGCCAAATCACCTAAATTTTGTCCTACTATAATAGCATCCACTATTCCATAAAAATGTTGAAAAAATGCCGATATTACCAGCGGTACAAAAAATAAAAATACTTCTTTTGTTATATTTCCATGGGTTATTTTGTTTGCTTTACTCATAATCCTCCTTATTTTAATCAATAGATACATCCTTAATCATTATATCTCGATCACTACTCAATCAGTCATAGGCGGGAATTTAAGAATCTTTTTGCAAAACTAACTGAAGGGTTATCCTGGAGTTGTCGCACCGCAGTATTTCGCTTGAATGATTCGCTACAACTCTATACGTCAGCTTCACTTGAGAAGGTCAAGGGCGCAGCTTCGCTGCGACTCTATCCGTCCGCTTCGCGTCCACCTTCCTCAAGAGGAAGGCTTAAGTGCGTAGCTACCTTGCAATGTTGTGAAGACTGAGAGGTTAGGAGCGATGCACTAAGGGGTAGCGACCAACAGGTTGCCCACCCCTTAGTTAACTTCACCAAAAGTTAATTTTCTTAAGTTCCCATGTATGACTCAATCAGTACTTAATCACTACATTTCGATTACTACATCAATTAATTTTTTGGCATATTCGCTCTTTGCATTACCTATATCGCAAACATCCAGTATCTCTTCAATTATCCCATTATGCAAAAACATAACTCTATTACAAAGATATGTTACTGCTGTTAAGTCATGGGTGATAAATATAAATGTTAAATGAAACTCTTTTTGTAACTTTCTAAGTAAATCCATGATCTGTACTTGTGTATGTGCATCCAACGAGCTTATAGCCTCATCGAACACTATCACTCTCGGTTCAGACGCAACTGCTCTGGCTATACAAACCCGTTGTAACTGACCACCAGAAAGCTGATGAGGGAACCTATCCAAAAAGCTATCATCTAATCCGACAACCTGTAAATATGCTGACACCTTACTTTTGGCATCAATTTTCACTTTTGTTCTATGTGCTAAAACATCGATAGACTCTTTTATTATTTCGTATACCGTAAATCTTGGATTCACTGATGTATTATAATTTTGAAATACTATGCTCACATTTTCGGATAACACTTTTTTGTCTATCTTGTGCCTATATGGCTCTTGGTTTAAAAAATAATATGTGCCAGCACTTGGCTTTAACAGTCCTATTAAAATTCTGGCCAGTGTGCTTTTACCAGAACCACTTTCGCCTAAAACTGCAAGACAATCTCCTTCGCATACACGAAATGTTACGTCTTTTAGGACTTGTTGCATGGATCCATCTAACTCGCTTTTAAAATTCATCTTAATATTTTGAAGCCTAATCAATTTGTATACCTCCGATCTTTTGCTTGAATGCATGTGTTATTGCTTTATTCTGCAATACTAATTGTTTTGGATATTTAGTCTCAACATTGT
This sequence comes from Candidatus Epulonipiscioides saccharophilum, assembly GCA_002007295.1. GTDB lineage: Bacteria > Bacillota > Clostridia > Lachnospirales > Cellulosilyticaceae > Epulonipiscioides > Epulonipiscioides saccharophilum. The sequence goes on from LNZM01000060.1 coordinate 4,207, forward strand.
GGGGGAGGTGTCAGCGTTAGCTGACGGAGGGAGAAAGCGTGCATACAAGATTTTATTGCTTTCAAGTAAATTATAATTTTTACAAGTTTGTATCGTTTTGCTTCTTAAGTTCCCATGTATGGTCCCCAAATCTTTTATTTGAATGGAGTTGTTACTGCTTTCTTCTGCAATTTTTGAAACTTAAGCAATGTGTCCTCCGATTTTTTGTTTGAATGCATTTGTGACTGCTTTTTTCTGCAATACTAATTGTTTTGTATATTCGTCTTTCGGATTATCCTTTATTTCTTGAAATGTCCCTGTATCTACTATTAACCCTTTGTTCATAACTACAACTTTATCCGAAATCATAGATGCTACAGCTAAGTCATGGGTTATAAATATCATGGTCACTCCTTCATTTTTTAGCCTTACAAATTCTTTCATTATCTCATGTTGTGTTACGCTATCGATTGCTGTAGTCGGCTCATCTGCTATTAGGATATCCGGGTTTAGGGTTAGAGCAATGCCAATCATGATTCGTTGTAACATACCGCCGGATAATTGATGTGGATATTTTTTTAATACATCCTCTGGTTTAGAGATCTGCATTTTTTTTAAGGTTTCTATACAAGTATTATGTATTTTATCCTTTGGCCAATTAGTATGCTCTTTAAATGTTTCTTTCATTTGATATCCTATCCTATATAAGCTATCAAAACAAACCATAGGATTTTGTAATATCATAGTCATTTGTTTGCCTCGAATTTTTCTTAAATCCTCTTTTTTGGCCTGTAGTAATTCGATATCACCTAATTTAGCACTACCATTTATTTTGAAATTATGATCCAGGAGTCCCATTATAGCTTTCATTGTTATGGTTTTTCCTGATCCACTTTCTCCAACAATGCATAGACATTCACCCTTATTAATTGAAAAGCTAACGCCATTAATAAGTTTGCTGACTTTATTCTTTCCTTTAAATTCAACTTCTAAATCTTTAATCGAAAGTATTTCCATTATATAACCTCCTTTGGATCAAGTGCATTTCGGAGGACATCGCCCAAAACATTGAACAGTGATACTAACAATATAATGGCTAGCCCAGGATTAATAAACTTGATAATTTTATTCTTTCCTTTAAATTCAACTTCTAAATCATTAATCGAAAGTATTTCCATTCCATTACATGACTTCTTTCGGATCAAGCGCATTTCGGAGGACATCGCCCAAAACATTGAACAGTGATACTAGCAATATAATGGCTAGCCCAGGATTAATAAGCTTGATAACTTTATTCGATTTTTTCCTTTAAATTCAACTTCTAAATCATTAATCGAAAGTATTTCCATTCCATTACATGACTTCTTTCGGATCAAGCGCATTTCGGAGGACATCGCCCAAAACATTGAACAGTGATACTAACAATATAATGGCTAGCCCAGGATTAATAAACTTGATAATTTTATTTTTTCCTTTCAATTCAACTTCTAAATTATTCATCGAAAGTATTTCCACTACATAACCTCTTTTGGATCAAGCGCATTTCGGAGGACATCG
>LNZM01000061.1 GCA_002007295.1 Candidatus Epulonipiscioides saccharophilum
AATTAGCTAAGTTCAAGTGCAAAGGGCAAGTGCACAACTTCTTTTATTTTAAAAATTGAAGGCTCATGTGCTACTTCCGTCATCTAACGATAGCTCTTGGCGATAGTTCCCATAGAAAACAAAATTGCGGGGAAGCGGTGCCTCCCTCCGGGAGGGAGGTGTCAGCGTTAGCTGACGGAGGGAGAAAGCGTGACTTCAAGTTGTAGTTACTTATGTGATCTGTATACAAATCTTATCTTAAACTCCAAGCATTTTGTTCTGGTACCAACGTTTATTTATTTTGTAGCCTTAACAGCATCGATTATAAATTCTGCACTTTCTATCCCAGGCATTACGTCTAGCATATCTTCCGGAATAAAAAATTCAATTTTTGTTATTTGAGTTTTGTCTATGCCCTTTCCTGAATGGCCTTCATATTGACCCCATGATGAATCAAATACGCCGGCCTCGCCTAATTCAGCCTCCATCATCTCTATATCACTTGGATTTACAGTGATATAATTCATCTTCTCATTCCCAAAATAATCGGTCACTTTCATTCTAACTTGTATCGGCTGCTGAGATGGGTTGATTATTTTTGCGGATATGCTATTGCTATCCGAACCTAAACTCCAAGCATTTTGTTCTGGCGCTAACATTAAGGTTGATATTCCGACTCCATCCGTTTGGCGCTTATTCATTTCTATTCTCACAGCTCGATCGCCATTTACGGTTACTATAGAAGACTTTGTATTTTCGGTTCCGTTTACTTGCCAATTTTTAGTTTCGTTTTCGTCAAAATTAAATTCTGGCATCTCACTATAGGCTATAGGATCCGGTAATATTTCAATTAACAGTGACGGATCTAAGAAAGTCAATGGAATAATTTCTTTTTCGACCGTAATTGGTGGAACATAATTTCCAAATTCTCCTCGGCGACCCATTAATGTCAATTCGCCTAAAACATCAGGGTTAGCGTAAGCGGCGTTAAGCGGATCATTCCAGCCTAAAATAGTATGACGTGTGTTGATATCTTTGGATCCATTATTAACCTGGAAATCAAATCCTATCGTTGTACCCGCTTCTGCTCTATATTCACTATGCGGTATTTTGGCCTGTGCTACGTATCCTGTTTTGGTTAGGTAAGCACTAGCAACAACGCCTTCCGGCAAATTAGCATGATTTTCTATTTCGCCGTTTGGATATATTTTTAGCCAATATTCTTCACTATCGTATTTGCCATTCGAACGATCTACTAACGGATTGAAAAATAATTCTAAGTTGTCGCTGTCTCCAGGGCTTTCATCCTTTCTGAATATTTCAGAATCTTCTATTATTCCGGCTACATATAGGTAATCTTCATCCCAAAGTAGTCTTACTTCAGCCATGTCTGTGTTTTCATTGATTGCGCCACGTTTTGCTCTCAACTCATTTAACACAGTTGCTGTCTCCCAAATCGGATCTAAAGATGTAGATGACTCCGTAATTTTTGGTCTACCATAAACTACCGTCGTATGCTTAACCGGTATTACTTGGCCAGAAGAAATTTGTCGATCTAACACTGTAACTACAGGCTCTGGTATAACGATCGGTCCTATCGGTTCCCTTGGTGTAGAAATAATTATTTCTTGATCCCCTTGGATTGCTACAGCATTTTTTGGAATCTCGCCTTCTCCTAATAAAGTCAAAGTACCTACTACGTCTGGATTTTTCCACGCTGTGCCGATTGTGTCGTTCCATCCGATTACCGTGTCTCTGTCCATTGTGGCAGAAGAAGCGTTACCAATTTGTAAATCTAAACCAAGTGTTGTTCCAGATTTTGCTTCATAGAAAGTATGTGGAATGCTAGCTGTAACTACATATCCATTTTCGGTTACCTGACCATGATTTATTATGCCATCCGGTGCGTTAGCGTGAGTCTCTAGTAATCCATCTGGATAAATTTTAATCCAAAACTCTTCTTTATCATAAGTACCGTTTGATCGATCTACTAATGGATTGAAATACATTTCTACGTAATCACTCTCATATAGCTTTTCAGGATTTTTATAAATTTCGTCGTCTTCTACTTGAGCCAAAACATGTAAATATTTCTCATCCCATAAAAAGTTTAAAGTAGCAGGCTTAGCAACTACATTTATATCTTTTTTATTGAAGAAATCGTTCATCAATGTAGAGCTATTCCAAATCGGATCCAAATTTTCTATGCTAGTAAACTCGGCTGGAGATCCATATTTTATCTCTAGATTCTTAACCACCAAATCTTCTCCCGTAGAAATTTTGGTTTCGGTTGTGGTAACTATCGGCCTGTAATTTGTAACTGGCATTTGGATTACAGCATTTTTTGGAATCTCGCCTTCTCCTAATAAGGTTAGGGTACCTACTACGTCTGGATTTTTCCATGCTGTTCCGATTGTGTCGTTCCATCCGATTACCGTGTCACGTACAGTTGTGGCTGCGGAAGCGTTGCCGATTTGTAAATCTAAACCTATTGTTGTTCCAGATTTTGCTTCATAGAAACTATGAGGTATTCTAGCTTCTACTACATAGCCATTTTCGGTTATTTGACCATGATTTATTATGCCCTCCGGTGCATTGGCATGAGTCTCTAGTAATCCATCTGGATGAATTTTAATCCAAAACTCTTCCTTATCGTAGGTGCCATTTGAACGGTCTACTAATGGATTGAAATATATTTCTACGTAATCACTTTCATATAGTTTTTCAGGATTTTTATAAATCTCATCGTCTTCTACCTGAGCCAAAACGTGTAAATAATCTTCGCTCCATAAAAAGTTTAGTGTAGCCGGCTTAGATTCTACATCAGTCTCTTTTTTATCGAAGAAATCATTCATTAATGTAGAATCAGCCCATGCTGGATCAAGCTCTTCTATAGAAGTAAACTCGGCTGGATATCCATATTTTATCTCCAAATTTTTAACCACTAAATCTTCGCCCGTAGAAATTTTTGTTTCGGTTGTGGTTACTATCGGCACATATTTTACGTTAGCTGCGATAGCCTGTATTTCCGCATTTTTCGGTATAGCACCTTTTTCGAGTAGCGTCAATGTTCCTACTACATCCGGGTTTTTCCACGCTGAATTGATTGTGTCGTTCCACCCTACTATAGAATCTCGCTTCATTGTTATCTGATTCGCATCTCCTATTTGTAGGTCAAATCCGATTGTTGTTCCGCTCGAAGCATCGTAGAAACTATGCGGTACTTTTGCTCCCACTACGTAGCCAGTCTCTGTTACTTCAGCAAAATTTACTATTCCTTCCGGTGCATTAGCATGCTTCTCTAAAGTGCCGTCTGGATGAATTTTAATCCAAAACTCTTCTTGGTCATATTTCCCATTCGAACGATCTATTAATGGATTAAAATATACTTCTAAATAATCACTTTCATGCAACGCAGTAGGATTAATATTTTTATAAATTTCATCGTCTTCTATTATACCTAATAAGTAAATATATTCTTCATCCCATAAAATATCTACCGAAGAAGATTCGGTTGTTTCGCCTTTTTTAGAATGGAAATCAGATATTCTAGTTGCATTCTCCCAGGCCGGATCTAAGTTTGCTACACTAGTAAAGTCGGCTGGACTACCATAGCCAACTTCGATATTTTTCACTGGATGCTCTTCGCCCGTTGATAACTCGGCTACAGACGTACTTACTATTGGAATATATTTTACAGCTGTATTTTGGGCTGGTGGCATGAAATATAATTCTCCAACGTTTGCTAGCGTTTTCCATGTATCTGGGGTTGTATCATTCCATCCGGATGAGTTGTGTCTTTGTCCTGTAGCTTTGTCAGCGTCATTTATTTGTATGTCAAACCCTATTCTTTCGCCAGCTATTGCGGCATAAGGTATTTTATACTGTGTTATATATCCGGTTTCGGTGATTATAGCATTGGTAATAGTTCCTTCTGGTATCTCTCCTTGATTTTGTGCAAATCCATCTGGGAATATTTTTAACCAAAAATCGCCCTCGTCATAAGTTGCAGCACGACTTAAGTCTAAATCGATATGTAGTTCCGTGTTGTCACTCTCATGAATCATTGTTTCATGTTTAAAAATTTCTATGTCCGTAACTTCGGCCAAAACATAAAAATATTCCTCATTCCACATTGTTTTGATAGAAGATGGAGTTACCTTGTCGCCTCGCTTAACATGGAAATCCGTTGCTGCTACGACCGTATTCCAAATCGGATCCACTGTTGAGCTATCCGATTCAATAAGTGGATTGCCATATATAGCATTGATAGTTTTTATAATATGCCCGTCCGGCGTAACTTTCACATTTTGATTTACCGCCGGTATTAAGGTTTCATATTCCATCGTGGGTCTCGCTATTATCGGATTCGGCTCAGGTTCGAATAATAATTCACCTACTACCGATGGATCTTTGTAAGCAACATTGATCATATCATTCCATCCTAAAATTAAATCTCTTTTGCCTGTCTCTTTCGATGCATTGTTTATTTGTAGGTCAAACCCTACTGTTATTTCGCCCATGGCATTGTAATTCGTATGTGGTACTTTCACTTGTGTTACATATCCGACCTTCGTTAAAAAAGCTGTCGCTTCAATTCCTTCCGGTGCATTTTGGTGAGATTCTAGAGTGCCGTCTGGATAGATTTTTATCCAAAATTCTGAATCATCATATGTATTATTTTCTCGATCTTTTAGCGGATTAAAGTAATATTCTGTACAATCACTCTCATGCAATGCTTTTGGATCCGTATTTTTAAAGATAGTAGAATCTTCGATCTCGGCTAAAATATACAGATAATTTTTATCCCACATTGTTTTTACAATAGGGAAACTGGTCTCATCTGTGATTTCCCCTTTTTTAGCTCGAAATGTATTAATCGGTTCTGCTTCATCCCAAATTGGATCAATAGAAGATTCTAAGATGTCCGGACTGCCAAATACTGTAGTGGACATTTTAACCGGATGTGCTTCTTCCGCAAATAAATTGGTTGCAGATAAAGAGATAGCTCCTGCAATAAGTAAAGCTGATAAATGCTTTTTCATCAATTAAATTCCTCCTAAATATATGTACAAATATTTTTAACTCTATAAGATTAACCTCTCAGTTAGCTTTGCTGACAGGGGCTGTCGCATTAACAATTCTGAATATTAAATTTTGAACGACAGAAACATGATACAAAATTGCAAAATTTGCAAATTACTTGAAAGCAACAAAAACTTGTATACACGCTTTCTCCCTCCGTCAGCTTACGCTGACACCTCCCCCGCAATTTTATTTTCTATGGGAGCTGTCGTTAAATGACTGAAGTAAACTGTGAACCTTCAATTTTTGAAATTTTGGGTTGTTAATGTAACAGCCCCCTTTGTCGACCTCTAAATGTGTTAACTCCTTAATTTTGCAATTAGCTTTGTTGACAACTCTTTAATCTCTCAGTCAATTAAAGTTGACAACTAAATGCATCCAGATTATTGAGGATTTACAGGTGGCATTAATGTCATATCAGCCGGTAAAGCCGCAACCGGCGGATTAAACATTAGCTCACCGACTACAGATGGATTTTTCCACGCAGAATTAACTGTGTCATTCCAACCTAAAATAATATCTCTTTTACCTGTAGCTGCGGACGCATCACCAATTTGGAAATCAAAACCGATTGTTTCGCCGGCTTTCGCTTCGTAGAGTTCATGCGGTATTTTAACTTGTGTTACGTATCCACCTTCAACTGTGAAAGCAGAGTAAACGATTCCTTCCGGAGCATTTTCATGACTCTCAAAAGTTCCATCCGGATGAATCTTAATCCAAAATTCCGTATCGTCGTATGTAGCATTGGAACGGTCTTTTAATGGATTAAAATATAATTCAGTAAAATCACTCTCATGTAACATAGCTGGATTAACATTTTTATAAATTTCGGAATCATCTATTTCGGCCAATATAAACACATAGTCTTCATTCCACATAGTTTTAATAGATGGAAATTCCGTTTCTTCGGTAATCTCGCCTTTTTTAATTTGTAAGAATGAAATAGGTAAAATGTTTTTCCAAATAGGATCCACAACTTTGATGTCCGCTTCAATAACCGGACTACCGTATTCTGCTTTGACCACCTTAATAGGGTGCGGTTCTGCCTTAGTACTTGGCGCTGCAGCAAATAAACTTACGGATGAAAATGCAATAACACTGGCCATCATTAATGCTGATAATTTTTTCATAAAAATAAAATCCTCCCTAAAATTTAAAATAATTTATTGGTTTTCTAACCTCTCAGTCTTTCGTAGGGCTTCTAATCCGAACACTCATTTTTCGATCACCCAACCTTTCAGTCACTTCAGTAAATTTCATAACAGCTTCCTAACCTTTTAGTCACTAGTCTAAGTTCAAGTGCAAACTTCATTAATCAATCCTTAATATAGAAGGTAAGCATTTATTTTTGGCTGAGATCTATTTATTAACCCAAGTGGTAAAATTTAAGTGCGAAATGTGGGCGATAGCACCATAAGAACCCTTTAGTCAGCTTCGCTGTAAGGGGCGCAGGTTACCCGCCCCTTAGTTAATTTCACTAAAAGTTAATTTTCTTAAGTTACCATGTTATCTTGTAGCATGAACTTCGTCGACTACGAATGTTGCTTGCTTTACTCCGGCCATCACGTTTGCCATTTCTTCTGGCATATAATATTTAATTTTCGTGATTTGAGAAGTGTCTACTCCGTTTCCAGCATGACCATCCCCAGTCCAATCTGCATTGTTAACTCCTGGCTGGCCTAATTTTTCTGGCCCGATAATACATTCTTTCGTTGTGCCTGCGGCTACCGTGAAATAATTCATCTTTTCATTCCCCAATGCATCTACAACATTGATTCTAATTTGTATATTCGAATCGCCCGTATTTCGGATAACCGAAGAGATTCGATCATTTCCGCCAATGTCCCACACGCCACTAGTTGGTGCTAACGTTAGCATAGTGACCTCATTTTTGTTGCTAGCTCTTTCGCCCATGGTTACGGACATAGCATTAACGCCAGTGTACGAAACAATTTCCGATTCTGTCTTACTATTTCCGGTTACGTTCCATACAACTTCTTCGCTATCTTCAAAAGAAATAAATGGCATGTTAGATACAGGTTCTGTCTCGCCATTTGACCCTACTAATGTTAGCTGACCGAATACATCTGGGTTTCTATATGCTTCATTTAGCGTGTCGTTCCATCCTAATATTGTGTGTCGTGCACCGGCGGTGGCCGAAGCATCGTTGATTTGAATGTCAAAGCCGATTGTTGCACCAGCTCGACCGTTATAAAGTTCATGCGGTATTTTGTATAAAGTGCGATATCCTGTAGGCGTTACTTCCGCTTCACAAATAGTGCCGGCTGGCATATTTTCATGATTCTGCACTGTTCCATCTGGATAAATTTTAATCCAAAAATCATCCAAATTGTAAAGTCCCTTATTACGCTCTTTATATGCGCTTATATACAACTCAGTGCAGTCACTTTCATGTAAGGCTGAAGGATTACTATTTCTATAAACTTCGCTATCGAATACATCGGCCAAAATATATAAGTACTCCTCATCCCACATCGACTTCACTACAGTCTTTTGAGAATCGGCCGTAACCTCGCCTTTTTTAGCATGCATAGCTGACAATGGCTCTGCATTTGCCCAAACTGGATCCGACATGCTAGCCGGAGAACCGTAGGACGCATTAAAGTTATTGATCGGATGCTCATAATCATTTACTGTTATCTCATGATCCGATGGATCTTGATCTACATCTGATCGCCAAACTCTGAAATACTCCACATGGAAGTCTCCAGTAAATCTTTCTTCGCCATCCTCTGTTGTGTAAGTATAGAACTTTTCAGCAGGTGGATCTTTTTTAATATCGAATAGTCTTGTTTCCATATCGAATATAGCATGTAATGGCTCAAAAATTTCTTGCTTCTCAGGATTATCGAACTCATACATTAACTCACCATTAAAATAAAAACGAAGTTTGTCACGACCCCATTCTAATCCATACACATGATACTCATCCGTTAAATCCATCCCCGTGTGAACTGTAAACGGAGTGGTTGTTGTCTTTCCGTCTGCATAATCAAATCGGTGCGTATTACCATGGATAGTGGATCCATCCGCCTTTAATATGTTTCCATCTTCAGGTCGGCCCACTTGCTCGTAAACATCTATTTCTCTCTTCCCTACTTTCGGATCTCTAAACCAAAATGATGAAGATACTCCTACTGGGGCCGTTCGAGTCATAACTTCATAATATCCGTATCCACCCTTGTTCTTGCTCACAACTGCAGCAGAAGCGTAAGTATGAAATTCATCCCCATGAACTTTAGATAAATTTAATATTGTTTGCGTCGGTGTTTCTTCGTATGTAGAGGATAAAATTAATTGTCCGTCTTCTACCCTAACGTTTTCTTTGTGAAATGATGATGGACTTCTCCCAGACCAAAATGGATGATAATTATACCATTTTGACGAATCTAAGCTGGCCCCTTCAAATTCGTCCGACATCGTTAAACTTAACTGCCAATCTCTAATGTTGTTTTGGTCAGACATCGGTAAATACTGCGGATTAGGATCTAGTTGCTCAACTACGCCGGACACTGACGGTATGAATACTTCGTCTTGCGCCATCGTTGTTATGCAAGATGCACTAATTATTGTCGCAAATATTATTGCTGATAGTTTCTTTTTCATCTCAACCTCCTTTTATTTAAGATAATGGAAGCACTCATTTAATATTATAAATCTTTATTCGTGATCCTATTATCAAATTTAAATAATTCTAACACTTACCGCTTAACTAGTCAATATAAAATTGAAATTTATATTAAGCCAAAAAAAATTCCGAATAAGTGGAGGGTTAGTTCCACCATTCGGAATATTCATAGCCTCCATCCTTGAGGGAGGTGGCAGCTTTAGTTGACGGAGGGAGTCCAGAACGATAACGCTCAGTTATTTCTTTACGTTTTTTTACCTTAAGATCTTTTTTTATAATTGATGCTCCAATTAGTATTGGTATAATTAATACCAAAAGTTTGGGAGCAATAAAACATGAAAATATTAGAACTACACTTAATGGCAAAAGTATATATTTTCTCATAAGACTAACTTGTGGATAGATTTCTTCATTCACTAACTTATTAATTTCATATTGTTCTTTCAAATCTGTGTATTGATTCGAAAGATCCGAAAAAATTTTTCGTACAATTGGGTACTTCATGATATTTTCCTCCTATTATGTATTTTATAATTTAATTTTTATTTTTCGAACAATTCTAACTTTCTTTAATTCTATTCTAACTTCCTTCTAACACCAAGATTTCGAATAATCAAAATGATTTTATCACTATAAAGTATTACTAGTCAATAATAAAAACAAAAAAGAAAGGAAAAAGTAAGGAATTAGAAATATATTCGAAATATATGTATTCTAACTCTCATTACAGAGAGTTAGTCCCACCATTCGGACGATTCTCGCGTATATTTTCCGGATCGATAACGTCTCATTATTTCTTCTCGCTTTTTTACCTTGATATCTTCTTTTATAATTGCAGCCGCTATCAATATCGGTACTACTAACAGCATGATCGCTGGATCCGTAAAACATGCACATACTAATATCCCTGTTATGATTAACAGAAGATACTTTTTTATCCGGCTAACCTGTGGATAGATTTCTGCATTGACAAGTTTATTTATTTCATGCTGTTCTTTCCTTTGTGTATATTGATTCGAAATATCCGAAGCAATTTCTCTTAGAATCTCCTTCATAATACTTACCTCCTTAATACGTTTTTCCCTTTTATATTGTTTTATCATTTTTAAAATTTCTTTCATGATGCTTCCTTCCTTAAATATGTTTTTCCCTTTCATATCGTTCTATTATTCCAAGCCTATATCATAAGATTATTTAAAGAATAATAACAAAAGGGGTGTTATTTTATATATGAATGATTTTAATAATCAACTAGATCAAGCTATAAATTCAGAACGCATCCGATTATTTAAATGTATCTTGCCATATTTAGATAAAGATTTACAAAAGCAAGTCGCTATTTTTTTAAAATTTTTTGAGTTAGTAAATACTATTAAATTTTATAATAACGATGAATATCTTGCTATACCAAAAGAAGGTGACTGGAAAAAAGCATTGCTAATCGAAATGAGTCAGAATGTAGATCCCGATAAATCACAATTTTTAGATATGATCTTAAAAATAACTGAACTCCTTAGTGCTCTTTCCTCTCAAAATTCTCAGGATTTAGAAATGGATGAAATCAATTATTCATACCCAAACATGAATGAAATTAATTCTCAACATTCTAACATGAATTATGCAAAAAATCTACAAAATTCTAACAATTTTTATCCGAATTCTTTGCATTCAAAAGAGGTAACCCAAAATATACCATATCCATCGAATCAATCGACCGATTCAAACGATATTATAAAAAATGTAGCGCCTTTGTTAGATGAAAAACAACTTCAGATGTTGCAATCATTGGCTACTATTTTATCGTAGTCATCACTCCATGAGAACCCCTCAGTCAGCTTCGCTGCTGGAAGGGGTACCTTGGCCGAATTAAATTGTTAAGCAGTAACTATAGTTCTTGGCCACATGAATAAAGTACTGTTAAATTCGAATGTAGTTGCAAAATGGATCCCGGTACATGAGGCGTAACTGGTCCCAATAAACATTCTCTTAATATACTTAATTTTTCTGGCCCATTTACTATCAATAATATATGCTTGGCTTGCATGATAGATTTTATTCCCATAGATATAGCCTGTCTTGGGACATCAGCTATCTTTTGGAAAAACCACTTGTTAGCTTCTATTGTGCTATCCTTTAATTGTACAACATGCGTTAATTTTTCAAACTCTCCATCCGGCTCATTAAATCCGATGTGCCCGTTTAACCCGAGTCCTAGAAGCTGCATGTCAATGCCCCTACTTCGTTTAATAGATTGCTATAATCATCACATTCTTTAAAGCAATCTTCGGCTACCCCATTTGGCAAGTGTGTTCTGCTTTTATCTATATTTATATGATTAAAAAAATTGTTCTCCATGAAATATCTATAACTTTGTGGATCTTTCCCCGATAGCCCCACATATTCATCTAAGTTAAACGTGGTTACTTCCGAAAAGTCAATGTCATTTTGTTCATACCACTTTATTAACTGCTTATATGTCCCTATCGGCGATGATCCGGTTGCTAGACCTAGAACACATCTAGGCTTTAGTATTACATGCGCCGAAATAATGTTTGCTGCTTTTCTACTTAGATCATTGTAATTATTTGCAATTATTAGTTTCATATAAAAAAAAACCTCCTTTGTCTTCTTGATAAATTTATTTTTTCATTTTGTATTTTGAAATATACTAGCCAAATTTGAATAAACAGAGTAAATCAATTTCATGAGCTTGTATACACTCCCAAAAAGTGCTACACTATTATAACTAAAAGTATTATCAAAATTTTGGGGAGGAAATAATTGTGAAGATTGGTATAGTTGGGCTAGGCTTAATAGGAGGTTCCATTGCAAAAACCCTTAAGCAATTTAATGCAGCCCACAGTGATATAATAGCGTACGACAAAGATAAAGAAGCCTTAATTCAGGCCCAAAAAGATGGGATCATAAATAAAATTTCACCTGCGGTAGGTAGCGAATTTACAGACTGTAATATCGTTTTTATTTGCACGCCTGTTGGCGAAATTGTCTCTATAGTAAAAAAATTACTAAAATATGTAGCAAAAGATTGCATCATTACCGATGTCGGCAGTACTAAAGGTAATATTTTAAAACAAGTACACCCCTTACTTCAAGATAAACGAATATTTTTTATCGGTGGCCACCCTATGGCCGGTTCTGAAAAAGCCGGTTATGCTGCATCTACAGATTATTTATTCGAAAATGCTTACTATATTTTAACTCCTTTTGCTGATACACCACAGTTTATCATCTTTATTTTGCAAAAAGTTATCGAAAGATTAGGTGCTATACCTATAATTGTCCCGGAAGGATTGCATGATAAAATAACAGCAACAATAAGCCATGTTCCTCATATAATCGCCTCGTCCTTAGTTAATTTAGTAAAACAAACCGATACCAAAGAACGCTACCTACACACTCTTGCAGCCGGTGGCTTTAAAGATATCACTAGAATAGCTTCCGGCGATCCCACTATGTGGCAACATATTTCTATAAATAACAAATTGGAAATCCAAAAAGTTATAGAAGAGTATATATCCATTTTAAATAAATTTAACGAAATTTTGCAAAAAAATAATAACCATGAAGAATTATTCACCTTCTTCAATGATGCTAAACTATATAGAAATACCTTTAAAGACGGTATGCAAAGTGCTTTCATAAAAACCTATAACTTATTTGTAGATGTTAAGGATCGTCCGGGTAGCATTGCTACTTTAGCCACCATCCTAAGTGCTAACCGAATCAATCTTAAAGATATCGGCGTAGTCAACAACCGTGAATTCGAACTAGGCGTTTTACGGATAGTTTTTGAATCCGAAGATAATAGATTAAACGCCTACGAACTTCTAATATCACATAATTATAAAGTCTATTATTAATTAATTAAGGAGATAGGATATCGGTGTAGTTAACAACCGTGAATTCGAATCCGGCGTTTTACGGATAGTTTGTGAATCCGAAGATGATAGATTAAACGCCTATGAACTTCTAATATCACATAATTATAAAGTCTATTATTAATTAACTAAGGAGATAGGATATCGGCGTAGTTAACAACCGTGCATTCGAATCTGACGTTTTACGGATAGTTTGTGAATCCAAAGATGATAGATTAAACGCCTATGAACTTCTAATATCACATAATTATAAAGTCTATTATTAATTAACTAAGGAGATAGGATATCGGTATAGTTAACAACTGTGAATTCAAACTAGGCGTTTTACGGATAGTTTTTGTATCCGAAGATGATAGATTAAACACCTACGAACTTCTAATATCACATAATTATAAGGTTTATTATTAATTAATAAGGAGATAAGTTATGTATAAAATAAGAGCACATCACGGAGTTTGTATTCAGTTATTTAGAGGTCGGGGCTATAGCGTAGAATTTGTAGAAAACATGACCAACTTTATTAAGATATTAAAAGATAATCCGAAAATAGAAGTAGTAGCACAATGCGATGTCTTATGCGCAAGTTGCCCTCACAAATCTAAGCAAGACAGATGTGGTCGATACGATAAAGTATTGCAGTTTGACAATAATGTTCTAACTTGTCTTAATATAGAAGCAGGTCAAAAATTTTTTTGGAATGACTTTAGAGATAACGTCAGAAAAGAAATCTTAGAAAACAACAAATTACAGGAAGTCTGCAATGGCTGTTCCTGGCTAGAATTTTGCCTAAAAAACAACAGAGCATGAATAATAATATAAGGAAAGTATTAATAATAAATATATCTATATGAAAGGTGGTTTAGCTATGAAAATTAAAGCGGTAATTTTAGCAGCGGGGAAAGGTACAAGAATGAAGAGTTCACGAGCAAAGGTATTGCACAAAATTTTTGATAGAGCCTTAATAGAATATCCAATCCAGGTAGTCAAAGAACTAGGTGCCGATGTTTGTTTAGTGGTTGGCTACATGGAAGATGATGTTAAAAAAACGATAGGCGATCAAGTTCAATATAGAGTACAAGAGGAGCAATTAGGCACGGGTCATGCCGTTATGCAGGCCATAGACTTCATGGATGATAGCGATCTAGTCCTAATATTATATGGAGATACGCCATTAATAACAACTCAGACCTTGCAAGAACTGATCAATTATCATTTGAAGCATCATTCGGACGGTACCGCCCTGTCTACTAAGATAGAAAATCCTTTTGGGTATGGTAGGATTGTTAGAAATGGCTTTAATGAAGTAGAAAAAATTGTTGAAGAACGGGACGCAGATAAAAATCAAAAAAGAATTACTGAAATTAACGGAGGTATGTACGTCTTTAATACCTCAAAACTTTTAAGCGCTTTACATCAATTAGATAACAATAATTCTCAAAATGAATACTATTTTACCGATGTCTTAAAAATTATATTAGCCGAGGATGGAAAAATAGATGCGTTTATGATTAAGGATTCTACTCAAATATTAGGCGTAAACTCCAAGGTCCAGTTAGCAGAAGCAGCTTCTATAATGAAAATGAGAATCAATAATCAGCATATGCTAAATGGTGTTATCATTGAAGATCCGCTAAATACTTATATAGAACCTGACGTGGAAATTGGAATAGATACTGTTATAGAACCTAGTTGTGTAATTAAGTCTAACACCAAAATAGGCGCAGAGTGTAGAATAGGATTCAACACTAAAATAACAAATAGCATACTAGAAGACAATGTCGATGTCGAAAGTAGTGTTATAGTTGATAGTAAAATTGGTCAGAATACTCATATAGGTCCCTTTGCTTACATTCGACCGAACAACAATATCGGATCCAATGTCAAGATAGGCGACTTCGTAGAATTAAAAAATTCAAATATCGGCTCCGGAACAAAAATATCTCATCTAACCTACGTCGGTGATGCTGATGTCGGCCAAAATGTCAACTTCGGATGTGGTACCGTCTTAGTAAACTATGATGGAAAAAATAAATATAGATCTGAAATACAAGACAATGTATTTATCGGTTGTAATTCAAACTTAGTTTCGCCTGTTGTGCTTCATGAGCACTCATATATAGCAGCCGGATCCACAATCACGAAAGATGTACCAGAAAACACATTGGCCATTGCTAGATCTAAGCAAGAAAATAAAGAAGGGCGAGCAAAAAATCGTAACTCTAAATCGTAAGTCTAAATAATAAAGCTAAATAAAAAGAGAAAAAATAGCATGAAAGACTCAATAGGAGGCAGAAATGATTAGAAATTATACAGATATTAAAATCTTTACAGGTAATGCACACAAGGATTTGGCATTGGAAATCACAGAAGAATTAGGGATAGAATTAGGTCAGTCAGAAGTAAGTGCGTTCAGCGATGGTGAAATTTCTGTTAAAATTGATGAAAAGGTCCGTGGTGCAGATGTATTCATCGTCCAGCCAACCTCAATGCCAACTAATGATAATTTAATGGAGTTATTAATCATGATGGATGCTATGAAAAGAGCGTCCGCAGGTCGAATCACAGCTGTGATACCTTATTACGGCTATGCTAGACAAGATAGAAAAACCCGAGCACGTGATCCCATCAGTGCTAAGTTAGTTGCTGATCTAATTCAAACCGCCGGCGCAGAACGTCTACTAACCATGGACCTACACTGCGCTCAAATTCAAGGCTTCTTTAACATGCCTGTAGATCACTTAGTAGGCATGCCTGTTCTGATAAAATACTACGTCGATAAATTTAACAACGACATGACCGATGTTGTCGCCGTCTCTCCAGACCTCTGACAGGAATAAATGCTATATTCATATATTTTGTCCTTTTCTATATTGTTTTATAGGTTGTTAAAAGTTTTTAAAGCATATAACTACTCGGGGCTTTGCCCCGAATCCAAAATCACTT
>LNZM01000062.1 GCA_002007295.1 Candidatus Epulonipiscioides saccharophilum
TTCAAGCCTTAAACATTGAATGAAAACAACTAAGCCCTCTAAAACTAAAATTAAGATGTTACCTAAAATTACAATAAAGACTTTTAGCAATATTCCGTCAACTAAATCTGCCATTACTAAAAAGGCCATAAATAATCCGGCATGATTTAAAGCAAAAGCGCCAACCCTTATGAAAGATATAGCATTACTTAAGGCACTAAGGAGAGTTTCCAAACCTTCAAAACCATTTTCGATAAAATAACTACCCTTATCGCCTTTTATTAAAGGTTTCTTACCTTCTATAGCATGGGCAATAGGTTCTTTTAAAATCATTATTATTAAAGTCACAATCATTATACTTGCAAAAAAAATCGGTGGGATCGGTATGATACCTGTCAAAGATACAGCTATTAAAACCAAACTTAAATAAAAACAATAACCAACAATACCGTGACTTCCTAAAACACCGTGTTCTATATCACCATTTCTTAAACTGTTAGCTATGCCGATAAAATAAGATAGGGACAGTAGGATAACACCAATAACCACACTGGATATCAATATCGGTAAAATGTTATTCGGATCTAGTGGGGAACCGCCTAAGATACTAGGCAACCAGGGCAACTGATGTTGTTCCAGACCGAATAAGCTGCCATAAAAAAATCCGAAAGCGATCGAACAGCATCCTAATCTCTTTAATACACCACCAGCTATAGCATTCTTTTTGGCGAGCAATAATCCAGCTAAAAAGTATATCGCACCTTGACCAATGTCACCGAACATTATACCGAACATTAAACACATAGTTAAAGCTAAGAACGGTGTCGGATCCATTTCTTTATAAGACGGTAGACCGTATAATTTTACGATCATTTCGAAAGGTTGGAATAATTTGTGATTTTTAAGTAAGGTGGGTGGCTGAACTTTTTTATCGAAGTCATCATGCTTTTTTTGTATTACTACATATTTATCCGTAGCATCTGCTACAACCTGCTCTAAGGATTGGGCATCTTTTTCGGGTACCCAACTTCTTACAACAAAGACGTGATTACCGTGGTATAGCTGTTTGCTTAAATTGGCCACTTCTTTTTCTAATTCTAATCTGGTATAAACTCTGTTTAACATTTTGGTGGTCTGATCTATATCAGTAAATACAACGGAATTTAATTCTAAAATATGCTCTTCATATTCTACAATTTTTGCATGTAGCTGTTCTTCTATTTGCGATATATCTC
This sequence comes from Candidatus Epulonipiscioides saccharophilum, assembly GCA_002007295.1. Classification (GTDB taxonomy): domain Bacteria; phylum Bacillota; class Clostridia; order Lachnospirales; family Cellulosilyticaceae; genus Epulonipiscioides; species Epulonipiscioides saccharophilum. The sequence continues at coordinate 1,215 of LNZM01000062.1, forward strand.
CTAAAAATTCATCAGGTATTCGAATTTTTCGCCAGTTTACAGATTTTAGAAGTTGTTTTGTATCTGTTTCTAAGTGATTCGGATAGAGTATTAAATAAATATCTTCCTTTACATCTACAATTTCACCTACACGAATCATTATAGCACTTATATTTTCGTAGTTTTTCTTTATTTGGATTGTATTATCATAAGCTAATAAACCTATTTGAAATCCAAAGTTTTTAAGATGAGCTAAACTTTTAAAGTCTATATTTCGCTTTTTAACGCATTTTACTATATGCTCCAAATATTTTAAATCTTGATATTTTTGTTCTATTTTAATTAATTCGTCCACTTTATCATGTGAACTGGAAATAAAATCATGAAGCTCTTTGCTGGCGTCTTCTAGATCGTAACCACTTTTTACATCTGTATAATCGATACTTAATTTAATTTTTAATTGTTTAGCTGTTTCGTCAACAAGGTAAGATAATTTTGATACTTCAGTTGCCTTTTGATCGACGTTAGCCTGTAATACAATTTTTTGATCTTGCAGCTTTGCGTCATATTCATGTACAGTAAAACTATCTTCTTGCAAATCTTCGAAATTAGCATTAATATGCGCTTTTTCACTTAAAATTAGCTGTTCTAGAACTTTTTGTTCATCCCCGCCAGAAGCAACAAAACTAAGCATTGTCATTTTCTCAATAGCCACTTATAACAGTCCCCTTTCTTTACTACGTTGCGATATTGTTTATCAGATAAGTTTTTATTTTATCTTTCTCAAGCTCATACCGTAACCCTTCAATAATCGCTATGATATCTTTTTGATCTATTTCTAAAGTGTAGATATATACCATGAGTGTACCTATATTTGTTAAATTTTCTTTGTTTGAAAGTCTAGTGTAAAGCCAATTATCCATTTTACAAGCAAGAAAATCGTTATCAACTTCGAAAATTTCCCTGCCTAAATATTTATTGGCTAGTGTGTGAAATTTAGACATGTCTTCTGCATAACAAAGACTTTTAAGTCTCTCGTAAGAAATTTTGTAGCCTTTACCGAGACTATATAACAAAAGTTCCTCACTAGGTAACTTATAAAACATTTTTGCACGGTATATCCATTCTACATTGAGTTTATCAATTCGTTCCCCCAAAATTCTAGTGGCTATTATTTTATCTTTTTCATGCAGATGTTTAGCTTTTTCGTTTAAAAGTTTAAAATATGCAGTATTTATTTTCATTTCTAGGTGCCATTCATTAACTGTCAAGTCATGTTTATCTATAGCTCGGACAGTTGAATAATAAATGGATCCGTTTAAAAGTTTTGTAAACTCGACTATATCTTTGGCTTCTAAAAGTTTATTAAAATCTATTTTAGAATATTTTTTGCTATGAATAAAATATTTACTTAAATCCGGATTTAAGTCACCTCTTATTAAAGCACGAATAAGCAGTTCTACATCTTTAAGTTCATAAAATTGTAACATCAACTTAAAAAAGTCCTTATATGCACCAGACATAAAATGTAACATTTTTTCGATTTCGTGTACGGTTACACGCCAAAGAGCAACTTCTAGATCATGCCTATGAATTTCACTTTCGTTTACATAATCCTCTAAAAACATTTTGTAGGTAGCCTTCTTAGTCATGTAATGAATAACGTTCTGAACATTGTTTAACTCTAGCATGTTCTTAAAATCATCATGAGACAACAAAAAGGCTCTGCGACTTTTTAATTTTGCATTTACGGCATCATAGGAAACAAACTCATTCATAGAAGTTAGCTCCTTTCGGTTTTTAATTCATTAAATAATTGCTCCACAAGGCCGTCCTTAACATTCAAAAAAGCATTTTTAATTAATAAACATTGTGATTGAGTTTGTTCATTAATTAATTTTTTGTTTTGTTCTTTTTGTGATTCAAGACTATCCGCATAATCCTGAACTTTTTGCTTCGCTTCTTCTAAAATGCCAGAACAGAGTTGACTGATGTCTTGGTCTAGACTTTCCTGCAAATTGTTGAGATTGTCTTGAGCTAGCTGTTGCTTTGCAGTAGTATCTTTATCAATCAAAATGATTTCCTCAAAAATATCTTTCATGTTTAACCTCCATTTCTCATTTTTTATAGCTATTTAAGTAAAAAAACAAATAACTACAATATATAGTTTACCACATTTTAAGAAAAAGTGAATAGTTTTTTTAATTCTTTTGAACTAATTTTTACCAATTTTATTTTTATTGTTGATTTTTTCCAATATTGTTAACAGGATGAAAATATTTTTTATCATTATTAAAAGTGTAGAACTCATATGCTACGGATTTATTAGTAATAATTTTAATTTTATTAGACTTATCTGTAATTAAAATTTCATTTATATTTTCAGATTCTACTTTTTCACCCAATAGAATATACGTATCATTATCTAAGATTAAAATTTTTGCAAAGCTATTAAAGAAACTAAGGATAACAAGAAGTAAAGTAATCCAGAAGGCGTTAAAATTAAAAGGCATTCCTCCAATAGTAGTTAAAATACTAATAATAATCATGCCCACGAAAGAACAGCTAGCAACGATAGTTAAGAAATCTTTTCGAAATACGGTAAGAGCAGTAACATGGCCCTGATTTAGATATTTAGAATTTAAAGCGGTCACTAAAATTTTGGTTGCAATGATTAGTATATATAAAGCTACAATAATAAGATAAGTCCATTTTATTTCCATTTTATCATATCCTTTCATGTCATGAAAATGGACACGGTGTTTTAGTGCCGTGCCCAAGATGCAAGATGATTTTAGTTTATTTTTTATTTAAACAGCATTGTTTGTACTTTAAACCGCTGCCACATGAACAAAGACTATTTCGGCTTTTTATTTAAACAGCATTGTTTGTACTTTAAACCACTGCCACATGAACAAAGACTATTTCGGCTTTTTATTTAAACAGCATTGTTTGTACTTTAAACCGCTACCACATGAACAAAGACTATTTCGGCCTGGTTTAACGACCTTAGTAGCCGTTTTAGACTTGTTATAGTCACGTTTAATTTGAGCCTTTTCTATATCTGTTAAAAGGGAGTCCCACTCTTTTAATTTATATAGCCAATCTGCTTTAGCATCCAACATGTTCCAATATAGCTTCTTTAGATCAAAATCTAACTTAACATAGCTATCTGCTGTCATGTCTTCTAACTTATAAGGTCCGGCCACTAAACTCTCGTTTATACCATCAACGAATCCTAAAAATTCATAATCCGTCATGCCGTATTTTTCACCGAGTTGGCCAATAGTACCTTCAACAATTTGATCTGGATGTGCTAATAAATGAGCGTAAACATTTCTTTCCTTAGTTAGATATTTTTCAACCACTTTTTTATACTCTTCAGTTGATGAAGCTTTGGCATCCTCGCCGTAATTTTCCCAGCTTTCAAAAATAGAACTCATATTTATCTGGTCTCCTTTTGTATCAAATTTTGCGTATTGCCCTAGTGTCAAAATATATAAAAAGACTGTATACATGATTTATTATAAAAGTTTTATAAAATAACGTCAACTATTTTTGCAAGATTTCATAATAAAGCTATTAAATCAAATTAAACCCATCTAAATAGTCTTTCAATATAGATATAACAATAAGGATACTTATAATAAATTGTTTGCTATCTTTTAATATTTTATACGTTAATAAAAAAAGTAAAGAGGCAAAAAAAAATGTAACATAGAATAAGTCCACAACATAGAATAAGGATTATAAGTAAGGGAGGCTATATTTATGTCTAATCAGCAGTCTAATACATTGGATTTATTGGTAAATGCTAAAGTAGTTGTTTACACAGGTCATTATAGCTATTGTGTAATAATTTCTGAAATATGCCAAACTAACATAAAGGCGATAGAATTTGGAACGGGTCAGGCTAGAACCTTTAATTTAGCAGATGTAGATTATATAGAATATATTTTACCTTAATTAATAGGGAGGAAGTTATGAAAGCATTTGAACGAAAAGTAAAAGTTCCTAACAACCAATCAAATGAGAACAAGTTGGAGAATTATCATAGAAATGATGAAGAAAATTTGTTGTTGCCATTTACTAATGCTCAACAAATATCGAAAGGACCGAATACAGATAACAATGTGGCTAATATTCCTGTTGTAACAACAAATTTACCGCCTGGTGTGACTGTAAAAAAGTTGGCAAATATATCCTATAAGTTGATAGAAGCACCGAATTTGCCACCTGGTGTTACAATGAAAAAGCCTGTTTATCCACCTGTAGATAATAACAATCAGGTTGTAGCAGATAACAATAATCAAATAAATACTCCATCGGATAACGAGGTTAAGGTTTCCTACCCAGTAAATGTACCATTACCAGATAATTTTCCAGCAATATTAAAGGATTTGTTACCAATGTCTAAACTTGATCCTATGGCTCCAAAAATTCCTGCCTCATTGCCAATACCACGACCAGCTTCAGCGCCAATGGTAGCCGTAACTCCGACTCCAGCTCCAATGGTAGCACGAACAAAAGATATCCCCTTACAAAATAATGTGACAGCTCAGCCAACTAATCTGACTACTCAAAATAAAGATGTAGTTTTCTCTATTCCGGATTCAGAGTTTATTCCAGGTGTATTTCCGGGCGTTATTCCAATAGAACCAGCTCCAGCACCACAAGCAAAACCGGATATTCCGCCAAAAAAAGAGGTGCCGAAATATGGACTTTATAATTATGTACCAGTGTGTGGTAGTCCGAGTAGTGACGATATAAATGTAACTTTTCCAGAATTAACAGGTACTATCGAACCTAAAGAAATTTGTTCGTATCTAAACAAAAAAGTAATAATCGGCATAGCAGGAACTAGGCTAAAAGTAACCATTTGTTCGGTAACCCCAACTACGGTTAGAGCGTTCGATTATATAAATGCCAGAGTAATTTATATAAATTTAGCCAAAATAGAAAGCGTAACACCACTTAGTGCAAGCAATTAAAATAAATAGTGTGACACTGAACCTCTCTTAATAATAAAGAGAGGATTTTTTATGCTAACTCTATTCGTCTGCTTCGCAGCCACCTTCCTCAAAGAGGAAGGCTAAATGGGATTTAACCCATGGCCTAACCTTTAAGTCAGCTTCGCTGGAGTGTACGGAGTCAACGCTAGAGGATAACCTCTCAGTCAGCTTCACTGGAGTCTATGGAGCGACAGCCCCTTATTATTATACACCAGCAGGGCCGAGAGGTAAACCAAGTTGGAAAAATATTAAGAGTAATATAGTCCAAAGAATTAAGAAAAATATTGAGTAAGGCAACATTATAGCTATCAAGTTACCGATGGTTAATTCCGGCTTATATTTACGCATATAAGCTAAAATAATACCACTATAGCTCATCATAGGTGTGATTATATTTGTGGATGAGTCGGCCACTCTAAACGATGCTGCAACTAGGTCCGGTGTCATTCCCGGATGTACTCTGTATAGCATAGGGATAAAAATCGGGCCGAGTAATAACCATTTAGAAGATAAACCACCAACAAATAGATTGATGATTGCTGTTGTTAGGATAAATCCAACGATTAATAATATCGGCCATTCACCAAAACCTAAGCTTTCAAGAAACGTTGCGCCTAAGTACGTGATATATGTTCCTACGTTTGATTTGCTGAGTAAAGCGAGAAAATTATAGCAGAAGAAAGTTAATACAAGGACGTAGCCCATGCTAGAAACTTGTCTGGAAAGACCCGAAATAACAGTTTGAGAATTAGTGTATTTTTTAATAGCTATACCGTAGAATAAACCGGGCATAAAAAATATAATTGTGATCATCAATATAATGTTATTTGTGAACGGTGTTATAATTTTTCCATTGACATCGGTATAAGCAGCTAATGGCCCAAAATATAAACCAGCAACGATGGCGATGCCGAAAACGAAGCCAACACAAGCAGAGATGAGCGACCTATTTTCTTCGGGGCTAACAACAAACTCATCTAGGTCTATGTCATCCGGTATAATGTAAGACTGCTTTTCGAGTTTGGGTGCGACAATCTTGGTTGTGACTAATGCACCTACAATGGTAAGAAGAAAAGTCGATGCAAAAATGAAATAATAGTTCATGTAAGGAATAGATAGAGGTGTACCTCTGGCCGATAAAAACGGAACGTTTTGGCTAGCGGCGAAGATAGCGGCGTTGGATCCGACGATAATATCGCTAGGAGTAGCGGGTATAAGGTTCGCACTAAATCCGGCCGATACGCCGGCAAAAGCAGCGGACATACCGATCAACGGATTTTTCTTTATTCCAGCATATAGCAATCCGGCTAGCGGAATAAGGATGATGTAACCGGCATCGGATGCTACATTACTCATAATTC
>LNZM01000063.1 GCA_002007295.1 Candidatus Epulonipiscioides saccharophilum
TTAGGTTCATAAGAAAGCATGCCTCGTAAAGCTTTTACCCATCCACTAACATCTCTATATTGACTTCCTCGGATAGCATATAAATTTGGCCAAGATTCGTAGAAATTATCACCTGAGCAAAGTACCTCATATTTAGGAAAATATACAAAAATATGATCATCTGTTTTTCCATGAGAAGCTACAATAATAGTTTCTATGCCATCGAAATTAATTTTAGTAACTTCTTCTGTCAGCCAATTAGTGCATTTTAAATTACTTTGGCTATCGTTGTTATTATTTATCGGACCGACACCAACACTAATTATTTCTTCTGGCGAAAGACCTCTACCAAACTGTCTTGCGCCTCTAACTTTGCAGATCTCTGCTATTAATTCTGTATAATCATATTGGGTGAAAGCCGGTTTATGCCCATAAATTTTAGGATTATCCTTAGTGAAAGCTGCAGCTCCACCAGTATGATCGAAGTGAGTATAGTGAGTATAGATTATATTTTTTATTGGTTTATCAGTTATTTTTTTTATTTCTGTCATAGCCTCTTCGGCTACAGTCATACCATTTAGAGTATCGATTAATAAACAAGAATTATCTCCAACTACTAGAATACAGGTACTACCTCCATAGCCCAAAAAAAAGTATACATTATCACAAATTTTAGTAATTCCTTTAGGAAATCCAATTTCAGCCTGTTTAATAAGTTTTTGCTCACCTAAAAATTCCATAATCTTTTCTCCTTAATAGTCCTTTAATATTAAAGTTAAATGATTTTTATTTCCAATTCACTTGAATCCAATTCATACCTGGCGCATTTTCTTGTTTAAGTCCTGGAGTACTTCTACCATTTTCTACAGTTTTATCTAATTCTACTATTAATTCTTTAACTATATCTGGATGTTCTTTGATAATATTAAATTTTTCAGATGGATCTTTAACTATATTAAATAGTTCAAATTTTTGAGGATCATAAATTCCTTCAAATACTTTTTTGATAAATTCTATATTTGTACCACCATCTTCTGCACAATTTAGTTTATATTCACCTTTTACAATGCCCATAAATCCGGTAAATCCACTATATACAGTAGAAGTTCTTTCGGATTCATTTTTACCTTCCCAAAGTTTTAAATTACTAAACGAATCTTCGGCTACATTATCAGGAAGATCGGTATTTAATAAATCGGCAAAAGTAGCAAAGAAGTCTGTATTACAAATATTAAAGTCACAAACTGAATTAGGTTCTATTTTATCTGGATAGGAAATTATGGTTGGTACACGGTGACCACCTTCGTACAAAGACATTTTATGCTCACGATAGATAGCACTAGAATAGTGGCCATTTTTTTCTAAGAATGCTAAATCAGCAACACCGGAACAACCGTTATCACTAGTTACTATAAATACAGTATTTTCAAAGATTCCTTTTTCTTTAAGTTTTTCAGTAATTTGTCCCACATAGAAATCCGTTTGTAAAACAATATCTGCATAAAGATTAAGACCGGATTTACCTCTAAATTCTTTATTTGGCAAAAGAGGGCCATGAACAGCCGGAGTTGGATAATATATAAAAAACGGTTCTTCTTTTTCTTCAAACTCATCTATTAAATTTAAAACTTTTTCTTGCATTTCATCCAAAACTTTTTCATGATCAAAACCATCAGCTTTGGGGCCACATTGCCATTTTTCTTGCATTTTACCAGTAACCCTATCCAATAAAACTTCTCCCGAAATCTTTGTTGGCTCTACTAAAACTTTATTATTTTCTATATAGGTGAAAGGAGGTTGATCTAAAGAGGCCGCCATACCAAAGAAATAATCGAATCCATAATCATTCGGACTGACTAATAATGGCTTTGAATAATCAATATCTAATCCTTCTACCCAAGTTGGGAACAATGTTCCGACTGTTATTTTGTCTAAATCTCTATCCGGAATATCTTTATAATATTTAGGATCTATAATAGGATTCTGTCTAAATCCTTCTTTTAATTGCCAACCTAATCCTAAATGCCACTTACCGATACAAGCTGTATAATAGCCATTTTGCTTAAATAAATTTGCTATTGTCATTCGATCTCTTTCTATTAATGGCATACTATCTCCTGTTACTACTGAATATTTAAGCTTCGATCTAAATGGATATCTTCCGGTTAATAATCCGTATCTAGATGGTGTACAAACCGCAGAGCTAGAATGGGCATCTGTAAATTTCATACCCTCTTTTGCTAGATTGTCAATATTAGTTGTTTTTATTTTACCATTTGAATTACATGTAGAAACATCTCCAATTCCTAAATCATCTATAAACATAAGAATTACATTTGGCTTTTTCAAATTAAAATCACCTCTTTAAATTTAATTTAGAATTTAATTTAGAAATTAATTCTATATTAATTGACAAAAATTTGCAAGTCTATTTTTAGTTTGTTTTTATTTTCATATTTTTTTGTTTTTGTAATATACTCTTAGTATAAGCAGAATTTTTATTTTAATTAAAAGTGTTAACCTGTATCAATATACCTTTTATTGCTAAATAAGGATTAACTGCAACAATTTATTGTAATTCATTTATGCAATTCATTTAAAAAGAAACAATAGTTTTATTAAATAATTTTCAATCAATTTTTACTTAATATCATAATATTTTAAAGGAGGATTTTATTATGGATTTATTTTTTATGATTAAAGCTGGAATTCTTGGAATAGTTGAAGGACTTACAGAATTTTTACCAGTATCATCAACAGGGCATTTAATAATATTTTCAAATTTGTTAAACTTTTATTCTCACGCCGACAAAGAATTTGTGGACATGTTTAATATGGTAATACAACTTGGAGCAATACTTGCTGTTGTATTTTTATATAGAAAAAAAATTATTGACACAGTAATACACTTATTTCCATCCAAGAATCAAAGAATAGAAACTACTGGAATTTATTTTTGGTCAATGATATGTATTTCTTGTATTCCCGCAGCAGCTATAGGGATACCTTTTGATGATGTAGTACAGTATTATTTATTTAATCCATTAGTTGTTGCTATAGCGTTATTTATTGGTGGTATATTAATGATTATAGCAGAAGATAAGTTAAAAAAGCATACAGATAGGCCGTTAAGCGCAGTAATAATAAAACCGAAACAAGCGATAATAATAGGATTATTTCAAGTACTTTCAATTATACCCGGAGTATCTAGATCTGCATCGACAATAATCGGTGGATGGGCTAGCGGATTTGGTACTATTGCAGCGGCGGAGTATTCTTTCTTTTTAGCAATACCGATTATGTTTGGACAAGCATTTTTAAATTTATTGGATGCTAAAGGCAGTTTAGTAACAGAAGAATGGGCAGCACTTTTTGTTGGATTTTTCGTATCCTTTATAGTGGCGATAGCAGTTATTGGATCTTTTTTAGATTTTTTAAAGAAAAAGCCTATGAAATATTTTGCTATATATAGGATGATTTTTGCATTCTTAGTTTTAGCTTATGGACTTTTCTTTCCTTGGCAATAAAATATACTTAAAAAAAGCGATGCTAAATTAGATAGCATTGTTTTTTTTGTTTAATATCATTTTTTATATTTATCTAGACACTTTTTCTATCAAAAAAGAACCTGTTACGTATCCAGGTCCTTTCCTATATTAATTACTTTCATTCATCCAACTTTCCACTTTGTCTTTGACTGCTTTTTTAAGAGTTTTGGCTTCTTCTCTAGTTAATTGGCCAGCTTTTTTACCTTCTTTTATAACTTTAGAATATTCTTTAATCAATTGTTTTCTAAACTTTTTAATTGTAATATCTGCAGAGTCTAATACATCTACTAATTTTTTACCTTCTTTAATTTGGATTTCTAAATCTTCTTGTTTTACACCCAAAGTAATTAAGGCAGATTGAATAATTTTGAAATTATCAATTGTGAAAGCACCTGGCTCTGCTTTTTTAGTATCCTCTTTTTTAGTTTCTTCTTTTTCAGTTTCTTCTTTTTTTAGATCTTCTTTTTTAACATCTTCTTTTTTAGTTTCGTCCTTGGTTACCTCGTCCTTAGTATCTTCTTTTTTCAATTCTGTTTTAGGTGGCTGTTGCGTAGTTGGTGTAGGCTCAGCTGGGACAGCTGGAGTTGATGTAGTAGCCGGGGTCACGGGCGCTGATGTTGGAATTGTTTCCATAAAATTAGTTTTAGTAGAAGTATTAGCTCTTGGACAAGTACTACATGCCATAGCAGGGGTTACACCAACAACCAGAGACATAAGCATAGCAGCTGATCTTAATCGATTGTTTTTCATAATTATTTCCTCCTAATTTCGTATATAGGCTTAGGATATGATTTTTTGAAATTTCTATTCAACCAAATTTGTCCAATTTAAAAATTTTTTTGTATATTTTAAACTTTTCTGCAAATACTATATAGTGAAATAACACTTATTTAAATTTATCGCTCCAACCCTATATCAGGGAAGGACTTTTTTTAACGTTATGTTAGCTTTTTATTGAGAAAGGAGTTTAATTATGTACAGTTATATAAAATGCAATAATTGTGGTTACGATCTATCAGGTCCAGAATTACTATCCAATGCAGTAGACACTTCTATGTTTAATAGCTCTGCGTTGCATAGTGATCTTTCTGTTTTAGAGTTAAGTCAAAAATCTCAGGACGACATCGTATGTCCTTTCTGTGGACAAAAAGGGAACTGGTCTTTTTAGACTGGCTCCCTTAATATTTAGGCTTTGCCCATTTTTATATCTACTCTGCAAGTAACATCTTATTGATATTATGTAAAATATACTCTCTGTCAGTAGTTACATCATAGAAGCCTTTTCCGCAATATAGCCTTTGTATATCAATAGTTCTCATATCACTTAATTGAAGCCTAGTCAACATTCCATTTTTAAAGTCACTAACAGCAATGTCGAGTTGAAATTCAGGATCTGGAGGTAGTGAGTTAGCTTTGACAGACGTTGTAGGTATAATTATAAATTTACTTTTAAAATATTTAAATACATAGCACCAATGACCTCCGTATAATTCTTTTGGGAAACCTCTGGTTAAATTAAAATATGCTAATTGGTGTACCTTCGGCAACTTTTTAGGTCTATAAAACGTTGTCGATGGATCTCCTGTTTGTTTTGGTGCTAGACTATCATAAAAGTAAGATAGTTGGCCTACTTGATATTTGATATCTGTAACGAAACCTGGAACGTCCGGATAGTTTTTCATATTAGCCAATGCTTCTCCTATTTCTTTCATTTCCTTTTGTATCTGATTAGGATCCATTTGTAAATCCCCTTTCTAAGTTAATTTTAGACTGCAATTTGATTATATCACATTATGTAGTAAAAAGGAAATACATTTTTAATATTTCCAAAAACTACATATAAATCAAAAAAAGAAGCCGTAGCTTCTCCCTTTCTTTTACTTATTATTTATTTTATGCATTCTCTTTTGGATTGTTTACAATAACTTTACCTTTGTTTATAATAAAAGTTTCCTTCATCTTTACTAAACCATTGATTATTCTTTCTTAATTCTAGATAAGCATTATAGGCTTTTTTTAAAACGTATCGCTCATCGGAAAATTTTAAAAGGTGATAAGCTTCGTGATATTTATAAAAACCCGCATCTAGAAAATACTCTTCTCTTTGTGGTTTTGTATAAAAGCTTGTTGTTTTCATTAAGTACCAATGAACGCTCTTATTTATAACGTCATCATTTCCTTGAAAAGAGTATTGGCTCGTCCCCACATATTTTACAATATTTGCATTTACTCCGGATTCTTCTCTCACTTCTCGTACGGCAGTAACTTGATGAGTTTCACCGATTTCAACAGTACCCTTTGGCAAAACCCATCCAACATATTTATTTTTATAATCTTTATATAGAATTAGTAGCTTCCCCTTATAGATAACCACTCCTCCACAACTGACAGTTTCTATCATATTCTCACCTGTCTTCCTCAAGAACGCCAATAGGGTTATTATAAACAAAATTGAGGTTTTTTACAACAAAAATTATCAATTCCTATTATTTTCTAAAAAATTTATAATTATATTTTTAGAGATATTAATAGCGACACCTTCTTCATTTTCAACTATTATAGCAAAGGCTATGCTGTCCTCTCTATCTTGGGCAAATCCAACTACCCAAGAGTGTGCTTTTAAGCTTGAATTTTCTGCAGTACCAGTTTTAATTCCGACTGTTGCCGGTATACTTTGTAAGGGTTTACCTGTTCCGCCATTTACTACACCAATCATTAAATTTTGTAAATTATTAGCCATCCAAGTATCAAAGATAACATCATCTTCTTTAGGAGATTTAGAGGATTTTTCTTCTATACGTTCTATAATATAAGGTTTCATTAAAATTCCATCGTTTGCTATAGCACTGGCGATCATAGCCATATGAAAGGGAGTTACCAAAGTTCTGCCTTGACCTATATAGGTTAAAGCTTGACTAAATACATTTTCATCTTTTTTATCAAAGAGACTTGGCTTTACCAAAATGTTATCACAAAGTTCGGTATTAAATAAAAATTTTTTAGCGATATTTCCTAATTCTTTATAAGAAATATATTCTCTAAGATTAATAAAATAAGTGTTGCATGAATATTTAAATGCTTCAGTTAAATTTAGTATTCCATGTGCATGATGGTCATAACATTCTATTATGTGGCCATCCACAATAATTTCACCAGTACAATCGTAGGTTATATCTTGATAAGTTTGCGGCAATTTTTCCATTAATCCGTATGCAGGCAATATTTTAAATATAGAACCGGGTGGATAAAGTCCTTGAGTAGCTCTATTTAAAAGTGGTTTATCCGTTCTAGATAATAAAGAATCTAATTCTGATTGACCTATGTTCGGATTAAATGCTGGACTAGAATATATAGATCTAATTTTACCTGTGTCTGGTTCTATTATTACACATGCTCCTTTTTTCCCCTTAAATGAGTTTTCTGCTACGCTTTGTAAATTATTATCCAAAGTTAAATGTATATCGAGTCCTATGAACTTTTCTTTGGTAAATATATTTTTTAAAATACCCAAAAAGCTATAATCTGGAGACAACAATATTTTTGAATAATCTTTTTCTAAGCCATATTCTCCATAGTCTAAATACCCTATTGTGCTGTTATATCTTCCATTGTATAAATAGGATCTAACGCCATTAACATTTTCGGTTAAAGGCACACCATTTCTATCATAAAAATTTCCTCGTAAAATTTTATTTTCTAAAATATCAAATCTTTGATTGTTTACATTTAATCCCAACTCACTCCAAAAAGAAATATATATTACCCTTATCATACAAATACCTAATAAAACTCCTAGTAAAATTACTACTCTTCTTATCGCTTCAATCCTTTTATTCATTTCATCTGCTTTAGTTAACTTCTTTTTCTTATCCATTTCGTTCTATTCCTTTTTTGTTTTAGCTGAAGTTTTTGAATTTACTTTGGTATTATTCGGTTGAATTTTTTTTACATTTTCGATATTAGCCGAGTTTCTTATTGAAGCTTTTGAATTTGGCTTAGTATTATTCGGCTGAATTTTATTTATATTTTCCGTATTAATCGAGTTTCTTATTGAAGTTTTTGAATTTGGTTTAGTATTATTTGACTGAATTTTTTGATCCTTTTGAGTAGTCATAGAATTCTTTGCAAAAACTTTTGGATTTGATTTAGTATTATTGGGCTGAATTTTTTGGTCCTTTTGAGTAGTCATAGAATTCTTTTCAGAAGCTTTTGGATTTGGTTTAGTATCTATTTTTTTTACTCCTTTTTGTGCTACACTCACTTTTCTTTTAGCTTTTTTACGTTTCTTATCATAAATTGGTAGAGAAAATAAAATTACTATCATAATCGTAGAACTAAGGATAGATGATCCTCCAGCACTTATAAATGGTAATGTCACGCCTGTTAAAGGAATAATTTGTAAGACACCGGCCAAAATTACAAAAGCCTGTAGTGTTATAAAAGAAGTATATACTATAGCAATGTATTGTAAAAATCTATTTTTTAATTCTGTTGCTATAACTGCGCCGAACATTCCGATACAGAAGTAACTTAAAATTATCAAGCAACCGATTATTACTCCTAATTCTTCTACAATTGCAGTAAATATAAAATCGGTGGTTACAAAGGGAATGCTCCTTGGCGTTCCTAAAGCTAAGCCACTACCTAAAGGACCCCAAGTTCCCATAGCAAATAAACCTTGAGCCATTTGATAACCGGCCCCCCAAATATCACTAAAAGGATCTAGCCAACTCAAAATTCTTTTTCTTACATGAGAAAAGGTGGCTATAAAAATAATACCACTCAATCCGCAGGCGAGGCCACCAATTATTAAATGAGATAATTTTAATGTATGAATATAGTACAGGATTAAAAAAACGCCCATATATAAAAAAGCGGCACCGAGGTCTTTTTGTAAAACAAAAATAATACTGATAATAGATGTTAAAAAAAATACAATCCAAATTGATTGCTTTTTGATCTTTTTTTCTGTTAATAAGTATCCGGCTATCATACCATAAGCGATCTTACCTATTTCGGATGGTTGAAATGAAATAAATTTTAAATCCACCCAATTATATGCACCATAAATACGTTTGCCTAATAAGAAGGGAAGTAGAAGCAAAATTATTAAACCGGGGATATATAATTTTATCATATGTTTATTCGTAATCATTGGAAATAGAAAATAAACTATTGCTGCTCCCATCAATGAGATGGTTAAATACATTAATTGCTGTCTTGCTTCATATACATCTAACCTATTTAACATTATCATAGAAATAATTATTAAAAAAACAATTATAGAGCCTCTTACTTCTAACTTATCTTTAATAAGAGAGTAAAAAGTTGTAATCATAATAGTGATTAATAACCAGTTTATAAATAAAGGCTTTATATCCTTAAAATATTTGATACCTATAATAATCATCGCTAAAGAAAAAAAGATTATCATAGTGTTATATAGCAAATGAGGCGGTAAATTAACCTTTGTCTCAATTTTTTCACGTCCTAATATTAAAATAAATATTACTATTGCTAAAGAAGTTATAATGTATCTAGAGAGCAAGATAAATAGGTCCAATATTACCCCTCCATTCTATAAAATAAATTTTCGAATAATTTTTCTCATTTTTTCTGCTGATTCAAAGGTAAAGTCCAAACGAATATTTCCCTTGTAATCTAAATTAGATAAGTGTTTTGGAGTAAAAATTTGCATAGTACATGCGTCGCAATCAGTTTTAATGTTCCAATTAATATTTTTTCTATCTTTAATATAGAATTGCTCATTTTTTTTATATTGATTTTTTTTACAATGACCATAATGATTTAATAAGCATTGCTTAGTTGTCATGATTGGATAATGGCCATAAACGACCTTTTGTAGGGTGGGATCTTGATTATCGTAAAACTCATTTGAAGCAGTAATTTGCTTTGCGCCTAAAGAAGTATAAAATTGGGCATGTTCAGCATTGGATACATTTAAATTGTAATCCACTTCAAAATTCAGATTAAGTCTGCTACACAAATTAACTTGGCCCAAAGTTCTACACAAAAAAGTTACATTATATTGGACAGCTAATTCTAGGATATCACCTTTATATTTATCAAACAGATCTGAGTGCATTATATAAGGCAAAGTAATAACCATTTTTTTATTAAGAGATTTAGCCAATTTTATAGCTTCTACAGACTTTTCAAATTTATAATCAAAAGGGTAATAAATAACATCTACTTTAGGAAAATCCAAGGCAACTTTTAGCTGATCTTTAGAGTAAACTTGGATAGATATTTTATCTGAATTTTTATGGATAGTAATAGGTTTATATTCTTCAACTATTTTAGTTGGTGAAAACATAATTACTTCCATTAATTTCTCGACGGCTTTACGTTTTAGATCATTAAGGGCTGAGATGGATAAAAAGGCGTTATCGTCAAAGTTAATATCTAAGTAGTCTATTTCGAAAGGAGTGTTACCTAATTTTTTAATTTTTTCTTCTATCTGATCTTTAGAGGTTGGGGCATTTATAGCTATATCTAAAGGGTCACCAATTACTGTTATTTCTATATTTTGGCAAATAAATTTTAGCTGAATTTTTTGGCCAACCTTTCCATAAAAATGAGCATTAATTTTTCGTTTTCTTTGAAGTTTTTCGTATGTCTTTTTTAATGATTTAACCAGATTATGATTTTTCGTCATGTAAACATCAGCACCAACTTGGGCATAATCTAACTTAATATTAAATTCGGTATTTTGATTATAAACTTTATTTATACCGACACCGACATGCCTAGAGTTATTCCAGACTTCAATACCATCACCCTTGTTTAAATCATATTGGGTATATATAGTAGCCAACTTGGATTTTTTATCAAATTTCATTATTTTGCCAATTTTTAGTCCAATATTTTTTGGAGTTACTTGAGTGATCATATTAATATTAGGTTCTTGATTATAATAACCTGTAGAAAAATTTCCTCTATTAAATATAGATTTTAAATTATCGAGGTCTACGTTATTTATTGAAGCAGACAAGTTATCCAGATATTTTCTATAAGTACTAACAACGCTAGCGACGTATTCTGGAGATTTCATTCTACCTTCAATTTTAAAAGAATCTATTTTTGCATTAACTAAATCGGGCAAAATTTTTAAAGAACACAAATCCTTTAAAGAAAGTAGATAAGAATTATCAGAGATACATTCATCATATTTTTCAAAAGATTTATATAAAGAATAAGTCATTCTACAAGGCTGAGCACAACTACCTCGGTTACCACTTCTATGGCCAATTACGTTACTAAAGGAGCACTGACCGGAGTAAGAATAACACAAAGCGCCGTGAACAAAAGTTTCTAATTCTATATCAACTTCATTTTTTATACGAATTATTTCATCTAACGAAAGTTCTCTGGCCAAAACGACTCTGCTAAAACCTTGATTTTTTAGGAATAAAACGTCTTCATAGCTATGAGCACTTAGTTGAGTACTGGCGTGCAATTTCAGATCTGGAAAATATTTTTTTGCCAAATTAAGAATACCTAGATCTTGAATTATGATAGCATCTACATTTAAATTTTGTAAATTTTCTAAGAGTTTGTGCATTTGTGGTAATTCATCATCTTTTATGATAGTGTTAACAGTTATATAGGATTTAACATTTCTTAATTTAGCATATTCTAAAATTAAGTTCATTTGCTCTGGATCAAAATTTTGGGCATTAACTCTTGCATTAAAGTTTTGGGCACCTAAAAATATTGCGTCTGCACCATTTTCTATGGCGGCATAGGCATTTTCAAGTTTTCCTACAGGTGCTAATAATTCAACTTTCTTAACCATAAATTACTCCTTAAGTATCAATTAATTGTTTTGCTTTTTCGGTAAGCATTCTACCATTTTTTGTTCTTTTTAGAAAACCTTCTTGTAGTAAAAATGGTTCATAGACATCCTCTAAGGTTTCAACTTCTTCAGATAATGTAGCGGCTAAAGCAGATAATCCAACGGGACCTCCGGCAAAACTATTATTAATAGTGTTTAAAATTTTTCTATCTAGTTCATCTAATCCATTACTATCTAAACCCAATAATTTTAAGGCCTTTAAGGTGTCATTGGTGTTGATAGTATTTTTTTCATATTTAATTTCTACAATATCTCTAACACGCTTTAAAAATCTATTGGCTAGCCGAGGAGTACCTCTTGAGCATTTAGCGATTTCTTTAGCTGCGTTAGATTCTATTTCTATAGCTAGCAGTTTGGCGGTTCTCATAACAATATCAGATAATTCGTTAATTTTATAAAATTGCAATCTTTGAATAATACCGAATCTATCTCTAAGGGGGGAACTTAATAAGCCTGCTTTAGTTGTTGCACCTATCATTGTAAATTTAGGTAAATTTAATCTAATAGATTTAGCGGAGGATCCTTTACCGACTAAA
The DNA here is from genome assembly GCA_002007295.1 of Candidatus Epulonipiscioides saccharophilum. GTDB lineage: Bacteria > Bacillota > Clostridia > Lachnospirales > Cellulosilyticaceae > Epulonipiscioides > Epulonipiscioides saccharophilum. Next base: position 11,943 of record LNZM01000063.1, read on the forward strand.
ATATCTAAGCAGAAGTCCTCCATAGCGGAGTATAAAACTTCTTCAATAAAGCGAGGGATGCGATGAATTTCATCAATAAATAAGACATCACCAGATTTTAAGTTATTTAAAATAGCAGCAATATCGCCTGGTTTTTCGATAGCTGGGCCGGAAGTAATTTTAATACCGGCTTCCATTTCTGTTGCTATGATACCAGCTAAGGTAGTTTTACCCAAACCGGGTGGACCATATAACAAGACATGATCTAAGCACTCATTTCTTTTTTTAGCTGCTTTTATAAAAATATTTAAGGATTCTTTAGCATCTTCTTGCCCGATATATTCATTTAAAGATAATGGTCTAATGGATAGTTCATTATCCTCTAATTTTAATTCTGTAGAAACTATACGTTTATTCATATATCTCCTTTTAAAGCAATATTGCCAATGATTTTTTTATAGTAGATTCAAGATCATCCTGATCGATATAAACTGCATTCACTGTTTTTTGGGCTTGTGCTTTTTTGTAGCCTAGAGAGATTAAGGCATTGATAGCCTCATCCATTATATTATAATCAATTTTTGTAATCCTTTGTGAAAATTCAAATTCTTCTAACTTATCTTTTAATTCTAATATCAATCTATCGGCTATTTTAATACCTATACCGGATACTTGAGTTAATGCGGATTTATCTGCATTTATAATGTAATCTACTAAATCTAATCCATGTAATAATATTAAAGAAGCAGCAGCTTTTGGACCTACACCGTTAACTAATATTAATTTTTTAAATAATTTTTTTTCGGATAGGGTTAAAAAACCATATAAGTCGTTTATATCTTCTTTTATATTTTCATATATATATATTTTTATAGACTGTTCTAAATCGTCTATATTTCCTATTTCGGAACACATAAAAATTTCATATCCTACGTTATTTACATCTAAGATTATAAAATTTTCATATTGCTCTAATACATTTCCTTTTAAATAACCTAACATCAGTATCTCCTATATAATTTTTATGCAAAATAAAAGCCCCACATTTTCATGCGAGGCCCTAATTTTTACTTAGGTAACAAAACTTTTCGTGATAGATTTACTCTTCCTTGCTTATCTATTTCAATAATTTTAACCTCTATATTATCGCCAACTTTTAAAACATCTTCTACATTTTCGACTCTGTTATGAGCGATTTGAGAAATGTGGACTAAACCTTCTTTACCGGGAGCTAATTCTACAAAAGCACCGATTTTTATAATTTTTACTACTTTACCTAAAAAGACTTGGCCAACTTCTAGATCTTTAGCAATACCTTCGATTATTTCTACAGTTCTTTTAGCGCTGGCTTCATTATTCGTACAAATAGCGATTCTACCATCATCCTCTATGTCAATTTTAGCACCAGTTTCTTCGATAATCTTATTAATAGTCTTTCCTTTTTGGCCAATAATCTCACTAATTTTATCTGGATTAACTCTTATTTGAGTAATAAACGGTGCATATTCTGACAAGCTTTGTCTATGAGAAGAGATAGCTTTTAGCATAACTTCATCAATAATATATTCTCTAGCTTTTTTAGTTTGGTCTAAAGCGCCTTCGATGATTTCAGGGGTTAAGCCATCAATTTTCATATCCATTTGAATAGCAGTGATACCATTTTTACTACCACCAACTTTAAAGTCCATATCTCCGAAGAAATCTTCTAAGCCTTGAATATCGGTTAACAAAACGAATTCATCAGTTGTCTCACCGGTTACTAAACCTACGGATATACCGGCAACAGGAGCTTTTATAGGGACACCGGCAGCCATAAGAGCTAAAGTAGAGCCACAGATACTAGCTTGAGAAGTGGAACCATTTGAGCTTAATACTTCTGATACTAATCTCATGGCGTATGGGAACTCTTCTTCCGAAGGTAAAACAGGAATTAGGGCTCTTTCAGCCAAGGCACCATGACCAATCTCTCTTCTGCCAACAGAACGAGGAGGTTTAGCTTCACCAACCGAGAATGGCGGAAAATTATAATGATGCATATATCTTTTTAGTACTTCTAGTTCATCTAAGCCATCAATAATTTGTGCTTCACTTAAAGGAGCTAAGGTTGTGATAGTTAAGACTTGAGTTTGGCCTCTAGTGAACATACCCGAGCCATGAACTCTAGGAATAAGATCGACTTCAGCATGCAATTCTCGCATTTGATCTAAGGCTCGTCCATCTGGACGTTTATGATCATAAAGGATACTATCTCTAACAATTCGTTTTTCAAACTTATAAAAAGCTTCTTCTGCGTAAGCTAAAAGTTCTTCATTATCTTCTTCTTCGATTATAGCTTTAACATTTTGAAGTAATTCTTCTAATTTAGCTCCACGGGCTAACTTATCGGTAGTAAAAATTGCACCTTCCATAGCTGGTTTGCCGACTATATCACAAACTCTTTTATAGGCATCTTCTGGAATATAGTGTTTGTCATAATCATAATTTTTAGGTTTACCACAGTCCTCTTTTATAGCAGTGATAAATTCTACAATTTTTTGATTTGCTTCATGGCCTTTATAAATTGCTTCTAACATTACTTCTTCGGATACTTCATTAGCACCAGCTTCAATCATCATAACTTTATCTTTTGAAGAGGATACGGTTAAGGCCAGATCACTTTTCATTCTTTGATCCATTGTTGGATTAATGATGATTTCACCATCTACCAAGCCAACGAACACAGAACCAACTGGTCCATTAAAAGGTATTTCGGATATATCCACGACTAGGGATGCAGCTATCATAGAGGTAATTTCTGGTGAACAATCTTGTTCTACGGACATAACTGTGGTTGTAATAACCACATCATTTCTATAATCTTTTGGAAATAAAGGTCTAAGAGGTCTATCAATAACCCTGGAGGTTAAGACAGCCTTATCAGAAGGCCTACCCTCTCTTTTTAAAAAACCACCTGGTATTTTTCCGATAGAATAAATTTTTTCTTCATAATTTACGCTAAGAGGAAAAAAGTCTACTCCATCTTTTGGTTTATCACTTGCTACTGCTGTTGCCAAAATACATGTTTGTCCATAGGTTACTAATGCTGCTCCATTTGCTAATTCGGCCATTTTGCCAATTTCTACTTTTAGTTCTCGGCCAGCCAATTCCATTTTATACGTCTTAACCATCTAAAACCCTTCTTTCTATATAATTTTTCAGTTTCACTTGTGCACTTTTACCATGATTCAAAATTTTAAGTCCTCGTAAAATTGCACATCAAGTGAACCCTTTTTATAGTAAAAAAAGGGAGCGGCACACCACCCCCTATTGATATTATTTTCTTATTCCTAAATCTTTGATAATAGAACGATATCTTTCTATATCTGATTTAATAAGATAGTCTAATAGACCACGTCTTTTACCAATCATAAGGAATAGACCACGACGAGAATGGTGATCTTTTTTGTGAACTCTTAAATGTTCAGTTAAATGATTAATTCTATTCGTAAGAAGTGCTATTTGAACTTCTGGCGAACCAGTATCATTATCTGTTCTTGCATATTTTTTTATAATTTCTTCTTTTAAATCTTTTGTCATTTTTATATTTGCCTCCTGATTTTGTCTTACCAATTACTAAGAAGAGGGCGGAGATTCCTTATTCTGGGTAATGGTCGTTTAATAGTTACTTTGCAAGTATATCATAGCGTGCAAAATTTGTAAAGTATTCCTGCGTTTTTTCTTTATCTGATGTAATTTGTCTTTTTAAATCAGCTAAACTTTCAAATTTTTTTTCAGGGCGAATAAATTTAAAAAAGCTAACTTCTATATTTTCATCATAAATTTCTACATCAAAATCAAAAATATTAGTTTCTACCATCTTAATTTTAATTTTATCATTAATAGTAGGATTATACCCAATATTAGTTATTGCCAAAAAGTCTTTATTATATACTTTGACTTTCGTTGCGTAGACACCATTTTTAGGATAAATAATACCGTGTTTGGTTAAAATATTTGCCGTTTTAAATCCTATCGTTCTACCTATTTGGTTACCTTTTATAATTTTCCCACTCAATTTATATGGATATCCTAGTAATTTATTTGCTTTTTCAATATCTCCATCTAAAAGATATTGTCTAATTTGTGTGCTGGAGATTTTTTCTTTATCCCAAATTAATTTTTCAACTACAAGTAATTTAATATTATATAGTTTACACATAGATTCCAATTCAGCAATACCGGCCTGTCTAGCTTTACCGAATTTATAATCTTGACCGACAATAATCATTTTAGCATTTAAATTTTCTATAAGTATTTTTCTAAAAAAGTCATATGCATTCATATTTGCTAAATCCAAAGTAAATGGATATTCTACAAAAATATCTACGCCGAGCTTCTCCATAAGAGCTCTTTTATGTTGCCTAGACGTAATAATATCTTTTTTAACACCATTTAATACCCAAGTTGGATGAGGATAAAAAGATAAGGCCATAAGTTCTAAATTACCTTTTTCTTTCATTGCCATTTCAAAAAGTTTTTGGTGACCCAAATGTACACCATCAAAATTTCCAAGTGCAATAGCAGTACCAAACGGAGTAACTATTTTTTCAGCGTTAGATACATATCGCATTTTTACCATTGCCAATACTATTATAAAACTTCATAAATATCGCAAAATTCTATAATTTATTGTTTAATTCCTTATTTCACTCTACCCTATTTAGATATTT
>LNZM01000064.1 GCA_002007295.1 Candidatus Epulonipiscioides saccharophilum
TAACTTTTGAAAGCCTTGATAACCAAGGAGTGAGAATATGCTTGTATATAACTTTTATTATTGGTTAATTTAGTTGATAACATATATATACTGAGTAAATTGAAATTAAATAATAAAATAGCCTGTGTATAACTTTTATTATTGGTTAATTTAGTTGATAACATATATATACTGATATATACCGAGTAAATTGAAATTAAATAATAAAATAGCCTGTGCATAACTTTTAAACGCCTGGATAACTAACCAAGGAGTTAGAATATGCTTATATACAACTTTTATTATTGTTTAGTTTATTTGATATATTATGGATTATATAAAATACTAAAATAACTTGTGTATAATGTGAAAGGACATTAAATTAGAGAAGGAATGGTTGATTATAAGTATTAATAAGAGTATGTATAACTCTAAATCGATTTAAAGAAAAACAATATAAAATGGTTGTGGATAACTAAAAAACTAATCAGGGGTAATTTTTAATTCAAGTAGATTAATAGTTTGAGCAAGTTCTTTATCGGAGTTCAAATTTTTGATAATTTTTTCATAACCATGCAGAATAGTTGTATGATTTCTTCCACCAAAATGTTCTGCTATTTTTTGTAAGGATAAATCAGTTAATTTTCTGCATAGGAACATAGCGATTTGGCGAGGTATAGAAATATTTCTATTACGTTTAGAAGAAAGTAAATCGGATGTAGTAATATTATAATGCTCAGATACTATTTTTTGGATATATAAAGGTGTTATTTTTGGAATAGGATCTTTATTAATTGTTGCGACATTTTTCAAAGCATCCTGAGCTAATTTTAAAGTTATATATTCATTAGAACATGAAGAATAAGCTATAATTCTATTTAAGGTTCCTTCTAGCTCACGTATATTAGAATTTATATTTTCTGCTATATATTCGAGTACATTTGAGTCAATATTTATACCCTCTGTATCCGCCTTTTTTTTCAATATAGCTATTCTTGTTTCTAAATCGGGAGGCTGAATATCGGCTATTAATCCACATTCAAATCTAGACCTTAACCTTGCTTCAAGAAATTCTATTTTGTTAGGATATCTATCACTTGATATAATTATCTGTTTATTAGATTCATATAACGTATTAAATGTATGAAAAAATTCTTCCTGAGTTCTTTCCTTACCAGCAATAAATTGAATATCATCAATTAATAATATATCAATGTTTCTATATTTATTGCGAAATGCAGTGCTAGTACCATCTCTGATCGAATTTATTAATTCATTAGTAAACTTCTCTGTAGATGTATACAAAACTTTTATTCTTTGATGTTGATGTAAAGCAAAATGAGCTATGGATTGCATTAAATGTGTTTTTCCTAAACCAACATCTCCGTATAAGAATAATGGATTATGTGATTTTGATGGCATATTACTTACTGCGTATGCTGCAGCATGAGCCATTCGATTGCTATTTCCTACAACAAAAGAATCAAATGTATATTTCGGATTTAAATTCGAAGGTAAGTTTAATGGATCGGGCACTATAATTTTGGATTTATTGGCTGATATAACTTTTTCATCTGTATTTTTTATAACAAATTCTATGCTATATTGATTTTCAAAAATTTTGACTACAGTACTTTTTAAAAGATTTGAGTATCTAGTACTTAAAATACTTTCTGTTAAAGCATCCTTTACTTGTACTATTAACCTATTTCCTATTATATCTGCTATTTCGGATGCTCTAAACCAAGTATTATAGCTGACTGATGATATTTGTTTTTCTATTGTTTCTAGGACTATTTCCCAATTTTTTTTTTGATCCAATTTGAAGTTTCCTTTCTAAAAAAATTATATAAATTTTTATTTTTAAGTTATCCAACTATAAAAGTATTAGCAATTCATGGATTTTTTAAACTACTTCATTATAAATTTTTTACTCTTCATCCTATATGATAAAATTTTACTATTTTTAGCACTGTTTTGGAAAAAATATGTATATAGTGAGTTTTTTTTACAAAAATATACTTGACTTATTGATTTCTATTGCTTATACTCATTAAGTGTTTATTTATTTTTGCATATTGATTGATTTGTGAAAGGAGGAAAAGGTTAATCTTCCTACGACAAAAATATAGGAGCGATTACCTTAAATTTTTATATGAAAATGACATTTCAACCTAAAAAACGTCAACGTAGTAGAGAACATGGTTTTAGAAAGCGCATGAGAACTACGTCCGGCCGTGCTGTATTAGCAAGACGCAGAGCGAAAGGTAGAAAAAAATTATCAGCGTAAAAATGGGGCCGCTTTTTGCGGTCTTATTTTATATAGGAGCATTATGAAAATCACAAACAAATTAAAAAAAAATACTGAATTCAAAAAAGTGTATTCAAAAGGTAAATCATTTGCTAATCAAGATTTGGTTTTATATAAATTGAAAAATAATTTAACTTGTAATAGAATCGGTATTTCTGTTAGTAAAAGAGTTGGTAATAGTGTTGTTAGAAGTCGTGTTACTAGGCTTATTAGAGAAAATTTTCGACTAATTGAACATACTTTATCAGCTAAAGGTTTTGATATTGTCATCATAGCAAGGGATCAAATTGCAAACAAAAATTTTTATGATATAAAGAATTCTCTGGGTAAGCTTTTAAAAAAACAGGAGTTAATATGAAAAATTTGGTCTTATTTTTAATCAGATTTTATCAAAAGGGTATCTCGCCGTATTTTGGACCGAGATGTAGGTTTTATCCAACTTGTTCGACTTATACTTACGAAGCAATAAAAATACACGGATTATTTAAAGGCGGATTACTTGGAACATTCCGAATTCTAAGATGTAATCCATTTTGTAAAGGTGGATTTGATCCAGTACCACCCAAAAAAGAAAAAAGGAAATAGGAGGAGACATGGAATTTATAAGCAATTTTTTTGGAGAAATTTTTAACATAATATTTAATGTCGTTGATGTAGTAACACCAATCGGTACTCTGGGTATTGCAATTATTTTATTTACGTTTTTTACTCGTCTTTTACTTACTCCTCTGCAAATAAAACAACAAAGAACAACTAGAGGTATGAGTAAAATTCAACCAGAGTTACAAAAAATACAACAAAAATATGCAGGGAAAAAAGATCAACAATCACAAATGGCTCAATCCCAAGAGATGCAAGCATTATACAAAAAGTATAATATTAATCCACTGGCAGGTTGTTTGCCATTATTGATACAATTACCTTTAATTTATGCTCTATACGCTGTCCTAAGAGCGCCCAGTAAGCATATAACAAAATTATACGAATTATATCAACAATTGGCCCTAGCTATAGAAACTACTATTAACAATTCATCGGTTGTAATAGCCGAAGTATTAAAACAAATTCCGTTAAGTGCCACTGCAAAGATAGAGATTGATAAGCTAGAAGGAGCGGCTACATTAGGTGATACTATTTCTAATTTTACCACTCAGCATTGGAATGTTCTAATGGAAAAAATTCCATCATTAAATGGACCAATTGCAGAGTTACTAAATCAAAAAATAGATTACGAATATTTTATTTTTAATTTAGTAGATTCCCCTAGCCAAATTGTAGCTTCTGGCAACTACTTTGCTTTTTTAATACCTATTTTAGCTGGTGCATCGACTTTTATCTTCTCAAAAATATCTATGGCCCAATCTCAACCAAGCACCAAAAGTGCTGATGGCCAACCTAGTCAAACTGAAAGCATGATGAAAACTATGAATATTATTATGCCGATTATGATGGGGGCTATTTCTTATACCGTGCCGTATGGTTTAGCACTTTATTGGATTGCTGCTAACTTAATAATGATGGGGCAACAAGTTTTTGTAGCTAAAATAGTAAAAAGAGAAGAAGCAGAATTAGAAGCACGTTTAGAGGCCGAAAGAGCAGAAGCTAAACGTTTGGCTGAAGCTAAGCGAGCAAGTTCTAGTAAGAGAAAGAAAGGTAATAATAAGTCTAACCAAAACCAAAATAATAATACTAACAATAATAATTCAAAACTGAAAAAAAATGAAAATACTGAAAAAATTAACACTATAGATGAAAAGGCTACAGATGTAGAAAATATAGGTAATAATAAGCCTAAAAACAAATCGACTACCCAACAAAATAAAAATCAAAGAAAACAGCCGGGTAGAAAATAGGAGATAAATATGTTTTTTGACACAATAACTGCTATTTCCACGCCAATTGGACAAAGTGGCATAGGAGTTATAAGAGTAAGCGGTAATGATGCAATAAGCATTGTTACTCGCATATTCACTAAAAATTTACAAAAAGAAAAAACTCACACTATCCATTATGGTTATATTGTAAATGACGGTACAATCATAGATGAGGTTTTGGTCATGCTGATGAGAGCACCGAGAACTTTTACAAGAGAGGACGTTGTAGAAGTTAATTGTCATGGTGGAGAAGTTGTTTTAAATAAAGTATTAGAAATGATCTTAAAAAATGGTGCTCGACTGGCATTTCCCGGAGAGTTTACCAAAAGAGCATTTTTAAATGGAAGGATAGATTTAGCTCAAGTAGAAGCTGTGATGGATATAATTACAGCAAAAACTGATATGAGTTTAAATCAGGCTACGAACCAGTTAATGGGGAGTTTGTCTAAAAATATAAAAAGGCAACAAAAAATATTACTAGACATTATTGCAAAAATAGAAGTGTCTATTGATTATCCAGAATATGATCAAGCAGAATGTATATCGGTTGGATTTGAAAAGGATATTAGCAACTTGAAATTGGAATTAAAAAAAGTATTAAATACTGCACAAACAGGAAAAATCATTCGAGACGGAGCTATTCTATCCATTGTAGGCAGGCCAAATTCAGGAAAGTCCTCATTGTTAAATGCTTTACTAGAAGAAGAAAAGGCTATAGTAACTAACATAGCCGGAACAACCAGAGATATCGTGTCAGAATATTATTCAATAGAAGGGATACCTTTTATTCTACAAGACACAGCGGGGATTCGAGAAACGGATAATTTAGTGGAGCAAATTGGTGTATCAAAATCTAAAGAAGCCATTGATAAATCTGATTTAATAATAATGGTTTTGGATGCTACCGAAGAAATAACAAAAGAAGAAGAAGAGATAATTATGTTGTTAAAGAACAAAAATGTTTTATTTGTTCTAAACAAGATAGATATGACAAAGGAGGATAAATACGCCCATATAAGGGATAAGATAAGTATATCAGCAAAGACGACGCAGGGATTAGACGGATTAAAAGAGGCTATGAAGAATAATGTAGTGAAGGACATGAACATAGAAAAAGACAGTAGTGTTATAACAAACATAAGGCAAAAAACTGCATTAGCCTGTGCGATAGATTCTTTAGAAAAAGTAGAAGAGGCCATAAAGGCTGGATTTTCAGTAGATTTTTTAGCCATTGATTTGAATGATGCTTATGCTCATTTAGGGATGATAATTGGCGAAAATGTAAGAGAAGAAATTATAGATGGATTATTTGAAAGGTTTTGTCTTGGAAAATAATTGATTACTTATAAAGTAATTGGTTTTAAAATAGTTCAAATGGGATATAATCCATATAGAGTATTAATTATTTTTTAGAAAGAAGTTGAAATAACAATGGATTATATTGCAGAAAAAGTTGATGCTATAGTAATAGGCGGAGGACATGCAGGATGTGAAGCAGCGCTTAGTTTAGCTAGACTGGGTAAGAAAACGATTATGTTTTGCTTAAATATTGAAGCAATAGCAAAGATGCCCTGTAATCCAAATATTGGAGGAACATCCAAAGGACATCTAGTAAAAGAAATTGATGCATTAGGCGGAGAAATGGGTAAGGTGATTGATAAAACTTATATTCAATCTAAGATGTTAAATACTTCAAAAGGCCCGGCCGTTCATTCGTTAAGAGCACAAGCTGATAAAGTTAAGTATCATAAAGAGATGTTAAGAGTATTAGAATCAGAATCAAATTTGATTATTAAGCAGCAAGAAGTTGCTAGTATACTAATAGAAAACTGTCAAATTATAGGAATAAAAACGGTAACAGATGCCATTTATTTTACAAAAGCAGTTATAGTTTGTACTGGAACTTATTTGAAATCCAAAGTTTTTATAGGTGAATTTTCTGAACATTCAGGCCCTGATGGATTAAAAAGTTCTCTACATTTATCTGATTCATTAACAAATAATGGTATTTTTCTTAGACGATTTAAGACTGGTACACCGGCTAGAGTGGATAAAAGAACCATTAATTTTGACGAAATGGAAGAACAGTTTGGTGATGATAAAGTCACTCCATTCTCGTTTTTAAACCTAGAAAACGATATTAAAAAAGATCAAATATCTTGTTTTTTAACTTATACTAATGAGAATACGCATCAAATTATACGTGATAATTTAGATAGATCACCGTTGTATAGTGGGCAAATTGAAGGTATAGGTCCTAGATATTGTCCATCTATAGAAGATAAAGTTGTAAGATTTTCGGATAAATCTAGACATCAAATATTTATTGAACCGGAGGGCTTAGATACTAATGAAATGTATGTTCAAGGGATGAGTTCTTCTTTACCAGAAGATGTACAGATTAAAATGCTACGGTCTGTTAAGGGATTAGAAAAAGTTGAAGTTATTAGAGGTGGATATGCTATAGAATATGACTGTATAAATTCAACTACATTACTGCATTCGTTAGAGCATAAAACTATTTCGGGATTATTCTTTGCTGGCCAAATCAATGGAAGCTCCGGTTATGAAGAAGCAGCAGCTCAAGGATTAGTGGCTGGGATAAATGCTGCTTTAAAAATAGATGGAAATGAGCCTATGATAATAGATAGATCGGAGGGTTATATTGGAGTATTAATAGATGATTTAGTGATAAAGGGAACTAATGAACCATATAGAATGTTAACTTCGAGAGCAGAGTATCGATTATTATTAAGGCAAGATAATGCTGATTTTAGATTACGTGCTATAGGGTATAAAGTCGGATTAGTTTCTGAAGATGCCTATAATAAGTTTTTGCTGAAGAAAGAAGAAATAGAATTAGAGATAGAGCGATTAAAAAAAGTATTTCTAGGAACCACAAAAACGGTTCAAGAGATATTAATCTCCAAAAATAGTGCACCATTAATAAGTGGGATATCGTTATATGAACTATTAAAAAGGCCAGAATTAAATTATAAAGACTTTGATCTAGTCAATCTTGATCGGCCAAAATTAACGGATCAAGTTATAGAACAAATAGAGATAATGCTAAAATATGAAGGATATATAAAAAGACAGTTAATCCAGATTGAGCAATTTAAGAAATTAGAGAATAAAATTATTCCTGAAAACTTAAACTATGAAAAGGTATCTAGCCTAAGAAATGAAGCTAGACAAAAGTTACTGGAAATCAATCCTAAATCCATTGGTGCTGCAAGCAGAATATCAGGGGTTTCGCCAGCTGATATAAGTGTATTATTAGTTTATATTGAGCAGATAAATAGGATGAGGAGAGCTACAAATGAATCAATTTCTTAAAAACGGTGCTGCTATGATGAATATAGAATTATCCGGATTACAAATAGAGCAGTTACTAAAATATAAGGAATTGCTGTTAGAGTGGAATGAAAAATTAAATTTGACTGCTATAACTGAAGATAAAGAAATTATTACCAAACATTTTTTAGATTCATTATCTGTAAATACAGCAATAGATTTAATGCAGCATAAAAATTTAATAGATATTGGAACAGGTGCAGGATTTCCAGGTTTGGTTTTAAAAATTGTCTATCCGCATTTGGAAATTACTTTAGTAGATTCTTTAAAAAAGAGGTTAGTTTTTTTAGATGCTGTGATAAAATCTTTGGATTTAGACAAGATTTATACTGTTCATTCTAGGGCGGAAGATCTAGCTAAAAATATAAATTATAGAGAAAAATATGATATTTGCTCTCCGAGGGCGGTATCTAACTTAGCCACATTGAGTGAATATAGCTTACCTTTTATAAAAATTGGTGGTTATTTTATTGCTTTAAAGGGCCAAAAATTGGATGAAGAAATTAATCAAGCATCTAATGCTATAAAAATTTTAGGTGGAAAATTGGATCATGTTGTTGATATACCAATTCCGGAAACAGATATAATTCATAAAATAGCAGTAATTAAAAAAATTAAGCATACAAATAAGAGGTATCCTCGTAAATCTGGAGAACCTTTAAAAAATCCATTATAAAGATAGTGATAGGAGAGTACAATGAAAGATTATAAATTAGTATTGGCCGAAATACTTGCTAATGTAGTAGAGATGAAGAAAGAGGACATAGAGGATTTAATAGAAGTTCCAACAAATAAGGATATGGGAGATTTTTCATTTCCATGCTTTAGGTTTGCAAAAATTTTGAAAAAATCTCCGAATGCAATAGCAGCTGAGTTTGCAAAAAAGATTGAAAGGCCAGATTTTATAGAAAAAATTGAAAATGTTAATGCCTATATAAATTTTTATTTGGATAAAGAAGAGCTGATAAAAACGGTTCTTGATAAAGTTTTTGATGAGAAAGAAAATTATGCTATAGAGCAAAAAAAGGATAAAGGGAATATAGTAATAGATTATTCTTCACCAAATATAGCAAAGCCGTTTCATATAGGACATTTAAGATCAACAGTTATTGGAAATAGTTTATATAGAATTTTTGAAGCCATTGGATATAAATGCATCAGTGTAAATCATTTAGGTGATTGGGGAACTCAATTTGGAAAATTAATTGTAGCATATAGATTATATTCTAATAAAGAAGAAGTAGAGAATAAAGGGATAGAAGAATTACTGCGTATATATGTAAAATTTCATGAAGAAGCTAAAAAGGATCCAAGTCTAGAAAATTTAGCCAGAGAAAATTTTACAAAGATGGAGCAGGGAGACGAAGAGGCGTTATCTTTATGGAAATGGTTCAAAGAAATAAGTTTAAAAGAGTTTGAAAGAGTATACGATATATTAGGAATAAAGTTTGATAGTTTAAACGGTGAAGCATTTTATAACGATAAAATGGATGCTGTAATAAAAGAATTGGATGCAAAAAATCTGACAAAAATAAGTGAAGGTGCCAAAGTAGTAGAAATAGAAGATATGTCGCCATGTTTAATAACTAAAAAAGACGGATCTACATTATATGCTACAAGAGATATAACGGCAGCATTATATAGACAAAATATGTATAATTTTCAAAAATGTATATATGTAACAGCATTGGCTCAAAATTTACACTTTGCTCAATTTTTTAAGGTTATAGAGAAAATGGGATATAAGTGGGCCGAAGATTTAGTTCATGTACCTTTTGGCATGGTTAGTATGGAAAATGGTTCTATTTCTACTAGAAACGGAAATGTATTATTATTGGAAGAACTATTAACGGAAGCAATAAATAAGACAAAACAAATAATAAAAGAAAAGAATCCTAAATTAGAAAATAAAGATAAAGTTGCTAAAGAAGTTGGAATAGGGGCAATTATTTTTGATGACATGTATAACAATATAATAAAAGATATACATTTTTCTTGGGAAAAAGTATTGAATTTTGATGGAGAAACTGGTCCTTATGTACAGTATACTTATGCTAGGGCAAATAGTGTATTTTGTAAAAGTGGGATGAAAATAGAAGATATAGACAATAACATTGATGTATCAAAGATTACAGACGAGCTTAGTATGGCGCTAATAAAAGAAATTGGAAAATTTTCTGATATAATACAAGAGGCAGCAGCAAAGTATGAGCCATCCATTATAGCTAGATATGTAGTAAACTTAGCAAAAAGCTTTAATAAATTTTATCATGAAAATTCAATTTTAGTTGATGAACCAAATTTAAAAAAGGCTAGATTATCACTTGTAGTTGGCGCAATGTATTCTATAAAAAATGCATTATGGTTATTAGGAATCAAAGCGCCAAAACAAATGTAAAATCTTATTTTAGTCCAGTAGAAATTATAGTATTATAACGTCATCTCGTTTTGGTCCAGTAGAAATTATAGTAATTGGAAATCCGATTTTATCTTCAATAAATTTGATATAATTTTTTGCTTCAATGGGAAGATCATGATAATTTTGTATGCCCAAAATATTAGTTTTAAAACCTTTAAGTTTTTCTATAACAGGTTTTGCTTTAGAAAGTTCTACTGAGTTTGGGAATTTGGTAGTTATTTTTCCATCTATTTCATATGCTACGCAAACTGGTATTTCATCCATATACGATAAAACATCTATCAAGGAAAATGCAACATCAGTTGTTCCTTGTAACATACAACCGTATCTTGTAGCGACACAATCAAAATAACCCATTCTTCGTGGGCGACCGGTTGTTGCTCCATATTCTCCACAATCACCGCCTAATTTTCGTAAAGTTTCTGCTTCCTGGCCAAATATTTCACTTACAAATGCTCCGGCCCCGACTGCGGACGAATAAGCTTTTACTACTGTAATAATTTTTTCAATAGATTTTGGTGGAATGCTGGCACCTACACATCCAAATCCGGCAAGTGGAGATGAAGATGTAACATAGGGATAAATTCCATTATCTGTATCTTTTAGTGCTCCTAATTGACCTTCTAATAAAATATTTTTTCCTTGGGCTATAGCATCGTTTATAAAATAAGTGATATTTTCTAACATTGGTTTTAATCTATCTCTATAGCTTACTAATTCATCAAAGATTTCTAATGGGTTTAATTTTGTTTGTCCTGGATATAGAGAATCAATAGTTGCATTTTTTAATTCGCAAACTTTGGTTAATCTATCCATCAATATTTTGTCATCATAAATCTCGCATACTTGGATTCCGATTTTTAAAGCTTTGTCTGCATAAAAAGGTGCTATGCCGGACTTTGTGGATCCGAAACTATTTTTTCCTAAACGCTCTTCTTCTAATTTATCAAACAAAACATGATAGGACATAACTATTTGTGCTCTATCAGATATTTTTATATTTGGATGTGGAACTCCTCTTTCTAATAAATTATCTAATTCTTTAAAAAGTTGGGCAATATTTAATGCTACCCCTTGACCGATAATATTTATAGCATTTTTTCTAAATACTCCAGATGGTAATAAATGAAGGGCAAATTTTCCATATTCATTTATTATAGTATGTCCTGCATTTGCACCACCTTGAAATCTAATTATTATATCTGCATCTTTGGCTAAAAGGTCAGTAATCTTACCTTTTCCCTCATCGCCCCAATTTCCACCAACAATTGCATTAATCATAGAAGTCTCCTTAATAGTTAAGATTTTGACTATATTATATCTTACTTTTTTAAAACTATCTAGTAAAATATTTTTATTTTGTTTAAATTCATTAAAAAAATGGTATACTAATATATATTATGTTATTTTATCTGAATGAAGGTGTATTATGAAAAAAATTATTTCAATTGTGAATCAAAAAGGAGGAGTGGGTAAAACAACAACCGTAATGAATTTAGCTGCAGGATTAGCCAATTACGGTAAAGTTTTAGTCGTTGATATGGATCCTCAAGGTAATTCTAGTAGTGGATTAGGTATTAATAAATCCGAAATTAAATACACGCTATACGATGTTCTAACCGATGCAGTAAGTATAGAAGATGCTATAGAAAAGGCTAATGAGCCTATTGACGTTATTGCATCTGATTATAATTTAGCAGGATTAGATACAGAATTTTTTGATTTAAAAAACAAAGAATTAGTCTTAAAAATGAAAATGAAAAAAATTTTAAACAATTATGATTATTGTTTGATAGATTGTTCGCCGGGTGTAAACATCTTAAACTTAAATGCATTGAATGCATCTGACTTTATATTAATTCCAATGCAATGTGAATATTATGCATTGGAGGGATTAACACAAGTTATGCGTACTTTTAAATTAGTGAAAGAAAATTCAAATGCTCATTTAAGAATTCTTGGTATATTATTTACTATGTACGATAGTAGAACTAATTTAGCTAATGCTGTAATAGATGATGTAGAAGGATATTTTAAAAATATTCCGTTTGAAACAAAAATTAATAGAAGTATAAAACTTTGTGAAGCGCCAAGTTTTGGATTATCCTGCATTCAATATGCTCCAAATTCTAAAGGAGCACAACAATATTTGCAATTAGCAAAAGAAGTTAATGATAGAATAGTGATGTTTTCTAGAGAATAAGATATCTTACGAAATTGTAAGAACCTTGCAAATGGTATACACTAAGGGGGTATATTTTATGAAAACAGCAGCTTTAGGAAAAGGTTTACAATCTTTATTTTCTATACAAAATGATGCACCATTGAAAGATTATGAGACTGACGAAATGTATAATATTGATAAAGTTTATATCATTTCTACAAATCAAATAATATCTAACGAAAATAGACTACGAAAAAATTTTAATGAGGAAAAAATGGAAGAGTTAAAACAATCTATTTTAAAGCATGGTCTATTAGTACCAA
This sequence comes from Candidatus Epulonipiscioides saccharophilum, assembly GCA_002007295.1. Taxonomy (GTDB): domain Bacteria; phylum Bacillota; class Clostridia; order Lachnospirales; family Cellulosilyticaceae; genus Epulonipiscioides; species Epulonipiscioides saccharophilum. The sequence continues at coordinate 12,428 of LNZM01000064.1, forward strand.
TCTTAGTAAAACAAAATGGTGATAATTATCAGATTATATCTGGGGAAAGACGTTATCGTGCAATAAAAGAACTTAACTTAGATACAATTTTAGTAAGAATTTTAAATCTAGGACAAGAAGAAACCATAGAAGTTGCATTGACTGACAATATGCAACGTGAAGATTTGAATTATATAGAAATTGCTGAAGCATTAACTATATTAGTACAAAAATATAAGTTAACCCAGGAAACTATAGCTGAAGCTTTAAGTATTCATAGATCAAGTGTATCAAATTTTATGAGATTAATGGAATTACCCGAAAAAGTTAAAGAGAAGATTCGTGAAAATAAATTAAGTCCAACAGCAGCGAGAATGCTTCTTACGATACAAAATGAAGAAGAACAAATTATTGCTATGAATGAATGTATAAAAAATAATTGGACGATAGCTGATCTGGAAAATTATATTAAAACATGTAAAAAATATGCAAATAATCTAGATGACAATGATAGTGGAGATAATAAAGTAAAGAAAAAAAAGACATTATCAAAGAATCAATTTTATCAAGATATAGAAACACATTTAGGCAATAAATTTAAAACTAAAGTTACTTTAAAACAGTTAAAAGATAAATGTAAAATAGAAATAGAATATTATGATGATGAAGATTTAAAAAGAATTTTAGGAGCAATACAGTAAAGTAAATTTCGAGGAAGTAAAGATGCAAATGAAAAGCGAGATAATAATTTATATGCTTATTATCCTACAAATGGGTTGTTTAATTTTTTTAAGTTTTTTTACTACTAAATTATATTCAATTCAAAAAAATTACAAAAATTTTATAAATTCGAATAGCCAGGACGTAGAAGAACTATTAAAAAATTATGCCCAGGACGTTAATATGACAAAAAATGAAACTTTGAAAATAAAACAGGCAGTAGAAGAGATAAAAGAAAAATTTAAAACCAGTTGCAGAAAAATTAGTATAACAAGATATAAGGCTATCGCAGATGTAGGGTCAGATCTATCTTTTGTGATAGCCTTATTAGATGATCAAAATGATGGTGTGGTATTAAATGGAATTTATTCAAGAGATGGATCTTATACGTATGCCAAGCCAATAATTGCTGGAAAGAGTCAATATAGACTTTCACCAGAAGAAGCCTTAACGTTGGAAGAAGCAATTATGAAAGATTGAATAAATTTAAAAATTTTTATAATTAAGTAGAAAGGATAGCCAATAAATGTTATTAAGCAAATTACTGGGCGAAAGGTTTAAAGAAAAGCCACAAGAAGCAAAAAGTATAAGTCATATTTTCTTACTAAGAGGAGGATATATAAGACAAGTATCAAATGGCATATTTTCTATGTTGTTACCAGCACAAAAAATTAAAACAAAAATAGAAAAGATTCTAAGAGAAGAAATGGATAGTATCCAAGGACAAGAAGTAATATTTCCTGTAGTTTTACCAGGCGAATTATGGCAAGAATCGGGTAGATTTGAAGCTGTAGGATCTGAACTATTAAGGATAAAAGATCGAACTAATAAAGATTTATTATTAGCCATGACCCATGAAGAAGCAGCGGTACATTTGGCTAGAAGTGAAGCCAAAAGTTATACTCAGTATCCGTTTATGATATATCAAATCCAAACTAAATTTAGGGATGAGGCTCGTTCAAGGGGTGGATTAATAAGAGTTCGAGAATTTACAATGAAAGATGCATATTCATTTCATACAACAGAAGAAGATTTGGATAAATATTATAATAAGTGCCTAGAAGCATATAATAATATTTATAAAAGGGCTGGAATACCAGAAGTTATTTGTGTTGAATCGGATAGTGGAATGATGGGTGGAAAAGTAGCGCATGAATTTATGTTATTAACTGATATTGGCGAAGATACAATAGTAGTATGTGATAAATGTGAATATAAGTCTAACATGGAAGTGGCGACTGGAAAATTAGAAGCTATAAAAAAAGATGAAGAGCCGATTAAAAAGGTTCATACACCAAATATAAATACTATTTCGGATATAGCAAAATATTTTGGTGTACCAGAAGAGCATACATTAAAAGCCGCTGTATATAATGTAGAAGGAGAGAGTAAGCCATTAGTAATTTTTATAAGAGGCGACCTTCAGGTTAATATAGCAAAGGCTCAAAAGATTGTAAAAGCAGTTCTTAGTCCGTTTGAAGATTATGAGAATAGTGATTTAAAATTTGGATTTATAGGTCCATACAAATTAGATTTGGAAAAAATTAATGTTTTATATGATAAGTCATTAGAAGGAGAAACGAATTTAATTTGTGGGGCTAATGATACAGATTATCATTATAGTGGATTTAGTATTATAAGAGATAGCGTTGCAAAAGATTTTGTAGATATATCCGAAGTAAAAGAAGGACAAAGTTGTCCAAATTGTGAAGGCAAGCTGAAATTTAAAAGAGGGATAGAAGTCGGAAATATTTTTAAATTAGGTAAAAAGTATACAGAAAGCATGAATATGACATATATTGATCAAGATGGAAAAGCTAAAGTACCAATAATGGGATGCTATGGAATTGGAGTAGGCAGAATGATAGCGTCAATCATAGAAGCAAATAATGATCAATATGGACCAATATGGCCAATAAGTGTTGCACCATGGCAAATTCATATTTGTGCATTAAAATCTAAAAATATAAATATAAACGATGTAGGAAAAGAGATTTATGAAAAATTAAATAAAAAATTTGAAGTAATATTTGATGATAGAGGTCTTGCGCCGGGGATTCAATTTGCTGATGCAGATCTACTAGGAATACCAGTTAGAATTATTTTAGGCGAAAAAAATCTTAAAAATAATCAAGTAGAAATAATAACGAGAGATAAAAAAATTAAAAAATTAGTTGATTTAAACGATGTATATAAAGAAGTAGAATTAATTGTAAAAATGTTAGAAGACTCATTGTAAAAAAGAAAAAATCCTCCGTAGGATAGCGCTGGGAGGATTTTTTTAATTATTGCAGCAATAATTTTAAATTTTCAACTTGTTTTAACATTTCTTCACTTATTGCAGAATTAGATTCAGAACTTTCTACATTAGTTTGAGCAATCGTAGTAAGCTCTAAAGTGCCTTTATGTAGTTGGTTTAAGGATTGCTTTTGAGCATTAGTGTTTGCTAAAAGTTCAGAAGCTATTGTAACAGTATCTTTTACGCTAGTAGCAATATTAGTTAAGGCGGTATCTGTATTACTAACAACAACTTGAGCTTTGTCAACTATATTTAAAGTGTGCTCTATGATATCTTCGATATCTTTTACTGTATCCGAACTTTTATTAGCAAGATCTCGTATTTCATTTGCTACAACGGCAAATCCTCTACCGGCTTCACCAGCCCGAGCAGATTCTATCGCAGCATTTAAGGCTAATAAATTTGTTTGCGATGCTATATTTTCTATGACTTTGATTACTTCAGCAATTTTGATACTAGCATCACTTATATTTTGCATAACTTCAATCATATTTTTCATATGGACAGTACCAACTTCAGCTTTTTCTTTAGTCATATTTGAAATTTGATTTGTTTGTACAATATGATTTAAATTAGTTTCTATATGAGTTGATAGTTCACTAATGAAACTTGTAAAGTCTTTTGTAACTTGAGCTTGATTTTGAGTTTGATTAGCAAGTGAAGTAGCACCTTGATTAACTTGGGATGCTAAAGCTTCAAACGCTAGCATACTATCGTGAACTTTGTGTAATAAAACAGATTGTTGTTGTTGTAAAGTAACAGTTTGATCTAAGTCAGAACTGTCGATAATAATTTCCATATGACCGATTCTTTGTCCTTGATTATTTTTTACATATTCTACTTCTACTTTATATGTAGATCCCCCTTCTGGTCTCCAAATTGAAGATGTTATACCATTTCTAAGACAAGTAATACCGCACTGATCTGTTCCGCAAATAGCGGATTTCCACTCACTACATTGTCTACCTAAAATATCCTCTCTAGGTCTACCAACAGAATTGGCAACAAAAGGATTAACATAGATCCATTCTGAATTCATGTTAGTAACAGATAAAGATATTGGTAATGAATCTAAAATATATAAATATAGGTCACGTTTTGAGGTAGCTTTCTGATATATAGAAAATAGTACTATAACTAGTACGATTAAAATAATAATAATTAAAATTGAAAAAATATTCATAAATAATAATCCTCCTTGGATACATTTTACTATTGCTTTGGAAAACTGTTAATTATTTTATGTGACAAATAAATACATACATAGTAAATATGATGCAATAATGCCGGCCAATGTGGCTATTAAAGCGCCAGATAAAGTATATCTTGTATCTTTAATATTGATTGTCATAAAATAAACGCTCATAGTATAAAAAATTGTTTCGCTGCAGCCAAACATAATAGAAACAAGGCGACCTAAAAATGAATCTGGCCCATATGTTTTAAAAATATCTAAAATTAAACCAGTAGAAGCAGAGGCCGATATAGTTCTCATAAGAGCAACAGGCACTACTTCGGCTGGAAAGTCTGTAAAATTTGCGATTAAAGGTGAAATTATTTTTACAATACCATTTAAGACACCAGAAGAACGAAGCATTCCAACAGCAAGTAATAAAGCAATCAAAGTTGGTAAAATTTTTATGGCGACATTAATTCCTTCGGTAGCGCCTTCAATGAATGCTTCAAAAACATTGATTTCTTTAAATAATCCATATATTATTATGAAAACACAAACAGATGGAATTATATAGTCAGACATTTTCATCAAAGCTAGCATTCATTAATCCTCCTTTGTATTATGCATAATTTTAGCAAAAATGATAGCTATAATAGTTGAGACTAAAGTAGCGATCATAGTAGGTACAACAATTTCAGTAGAATTGATGGAGCCATAGCTATTTCTATAAGATATCATAGTAATAGGGATTAATTGGATAGAAGAAATATTTATTATTAAAAACATACACATAGCATGAGTTGCTCTTATGTTGTTTTTATTTAATTTTTGTAATTCTTTCATAGCCAATAAACCTGGTGGTGTTGCAGCCCAACCTAATCCTAAAAAATTTGCAATTATATTTGTTGCTATGTATTTTCTTGCTGGATGATTTTTTGGTACGTCAGGAAATAGAAAATCTAGAATAGGTGTCATTTTTTTTGATAAAGTATCAATGAGTCCAGCTTTTTCTGCAATATACATAATGCCCATCCACATACATAAAATTCCAGTTGTGTCAAAACAAATTTTTACAGCATTGACACTAGAGTTTAACATTTCTGTTGTGACCACATCCATTTTGTTAGAAACAATAGCAACAATCACAGAAAAAATACACATAAAACTCCATAAGTAATTTAGCATAGATTGATTATTCCTCTCAATTATTGTATAAAAAACAATACTGCTTGTCCTATAAAAATATGTATATGCAATGAGAAGAATAAAAATAACTTTAATGACAACTTTAATAATAATATTTTTATAGATAAATAATAAATAAAAAAATAATTAGATGAATAAATTAAATATTGATGGATTAAATTAATTTAAGGGTTAATTAGGATATTAAATTAATTAAAAAAGCTTCTATAATATATGACAAATATACAAAAAGTTTTAAAATTTCCAATATTTTTACAAAAATGGATTGACATTAAGTAAAAAAAGCGTTATTATCTATTATGGCCAAAAATTACCAATCGAAAATTAGGAGTTACAAGATGAAACATACAGGAATTGTAAGAAAAGTAGATGAATTAGGAAGAGTTGTATTACCCATAGAATTAAGAAGAAATTTGGATATAAATATTAAGGATTCACTTGAAATTTTTGTTAATGAAGAACAGATAATTTTAAAGAAGTATGTTCCAGCAGATATTTTTACTGGTAGTATGGAAGAATTGATAGATTATAAGGGTAAAAAAATTTCTAAGAAAACAATTATTGATTTAGTTCAAGTAGCTGGATTGAAATTGGCAGAATAAATAAAAAAAAAGTAATTATAACTTCTCAAAAATAAGGAGAGGTTATTTTTTTTGCAAATATTTAAATTTAATTAAAGGAGATATAATGATGATAGGATTAATTGGTTGTGGCAATATGGGCAGTGCAATAATTAAAGGAGGAATAACAAGTAAAGTATTAAAGGGATCCGAAGTATTTGTTTATGATGTAGTAGAACAGTCTATGAATAAAATGCTAGAAATGGGGATCAATAAATGTAAGAGTAATGATGATTTATTAGAAAAATGCGATATAATAATTTTAGCTACAAAACCACAGTATACACAAGAGATAATAGAAGCAATAAATCCGGGGTTATTAAAAAATAAAGCTATAATTTCGATATTAGCAGGAATGAAGACAAATACTTTAAAAGAGATGATGCCGGATACAAGAATTTTAAGAGTTATGCCAAATACTGCAGCATTAGTATTTGAAGGGGCTACTGTTTTTTCTTTATCTACAGATTTTTTTGAAGAAGAAAAAGATATTGCTAAGAATTTATTTAATTCTATAGGAAAAATAGAATGGATTGAGGAAAATTTAATCGATGCGATTTCGGGATTTAGTGGAGCCGGACCAGCGTATGTAGCTATGATAATAGAAGCGATGAGTGATGGTGCTGTAAAGCAAGGGATTCCGAGAAAAGTAGCATATCAATTAGCAGCACAAACGTTATTAGGAAGTGCAAAATTATTTTTAGAAACACAAATGAGTCCAAGTCAAATGAAAGATATGGTTACTTCGCCGGGTGGAGTTACAATAGCAGGAGTAGAAGCGTTGGAAAAAGGAAATATTAGATATGCCTTTATGGATTGTATAGATGCTGCTACGAAAAGAGCTAAAGAATTAGGCCAAAAATAAGAAAAAATGTTTATTGATATCTTTATCTTTTGGAAAATTATCAAGATAGCTGTAGTCAAAAATATGCTACAGCTTATAGATAGGGATTAATTAAAAAAGTGTTATCAATGAAATAGAGTTGTTTTATTAAAATCGGCCAAAGAGATAGATAAATCACTGTTTAAAGTAAAAATACCTTCTTTTAAGTCCAAGTTATCAATATCTTGGACTGCAAAAAGAACTTGATGATTATAACTTTCTATAAATTTAACCTGTCCAGGAATATAAGAAGATTTGACAATATTATTTAACATTTTATCATATACACAAAGAAAAATTTCGTGATTTTTTTCTTCAGTAAAAACTATATATCTTTCGGATAAAAATATGCAGTCTAGAATATTTCCGGATATTATGGATTGAGGAGATCTATAGTAATCATGAACGTAGTGTAAAGTGGCTGAATCATTATTTTGAGAGATAAAAATAAAATTGGCTTGCGCCGGACAAATAGCGATAGAGCTAGGAATTATATTTTGGTTTTTTACTACATATCTATGTCTAGTGGGTAAATTTTGATTAATTAACATTAGGTCGGAATTACCGGCAGATTTTTTATCTAAGAGTAAAATATAAGGAGATTGAAGTAAAAAATATTCACTTTCTAAAGAAGACACATTATGTAAATAAAATTTTTCGCCAGAGAGGTAATCTTGTTTATACAGGCCATAAAATAGTTCGTTATCATCTGGTTCTATGAAAAAATTTTCGTAATTAATAGATGGAGATGAAGTGTGAACAGGCTGAAATTCTCTAAAAGTTTCAACAATAGATTGCCTAGATAAAGTAAATTGTTCACTAAGAGTTTGCTGGGTATTTTCCGGCATAGTTATAATTCCTTGTCCTTTTATATAAGCTTGTTCGAAATTTGGAGTAAAGTAAAGTCTGCAACCGAGATTAGTTTTAAAAAAAAGATAAGCTGGTATAGAAAAGATGGAATAATCTATATCGTTAACAATTTCTTTTTCTGACCAAATTATAATTTCAAATAGTTTGTTTAGCATATTTTTATTCGTAATATTAATCATGGATTCAAGTGATGAATTAATAGTAAGTACTTCAGGATTTATAGGATGGATGGACTCTATTAAAGAAACTAAACCTTGATTAAAAAATGGTAATAAATATTTACCTAAAAATAAATTTGTAGTATTGAGTGTAGCTTTTGTTAAGATAAATGAACTGGATCCGTCTGGCCGAAATAATTTTACTTCGTAGCCTAAAGTAGAGGGAATTAATTTGGAATCAAAAAGCATGTTTGGCATAGACGAATTAATTGATGACACCCATTCATCTATTATTTCTGTATCGGTTATTTCAAATAAAAAATGGCTGGCCTCTGGTGTGTAGGCCGATACTTCAATTTTATAAGTTTGTAAAGTTTCGGTCCTTATATAAAAAGAACAAAGTATATTAGTAATATTAGAAAAAGAAAATGTGGAAAAAAGTACTATGATGACTCCAGTAAAAATTAATGACAATTTTACTTTACTATTTTGTCTATCTGTTAATAAGATAAGAGACATAATTATTGCACCAAGAGGTATAGTAAATCCTAGTATAATAGAATGTACACTACTTACTAATAAATAGATTATAGATTTTATAAAAAACATATATTCTTTAGTTTGTTGAGTAAAAGGTAATCTACCGATTTGCATTAAAATTAAAATAAAAACAAATAAGCTTTTCATTGTATTGATTTCTCCTTTTGTAAAAAATGAGTTTCTACATAATGCATTATTTTAGAATTAAAATTGTGGTTCGATATCATATACATAAAAGTGGTTAAAATAAAAAGTAGGAAAGAATAAAAATTTTTCTGGAACAATAACTTGAATATTAAATTGATAGTTATTTAAATCTATAATAGAAATTTTAGTTTCTAAAAAGACATCGAATTTAGCATGTGTTTCACCTTTTTTGATTGGTAATATGCAGTATTCATTAACTTCGGATGGCAAAAAACGTTGAGTAATAGCAGGCAATTGAATATTTTGAGTATTATAAAAAATAATATTAGCCCATGGATTAGAAGGAGTAATTAAAATATAGAAAGGATCTCTATGAGCAGTAAAAGTAATTTTATTCGTAATAAGTTGTGGATTAGTGGAATGAGGTGTAGAAATAATATTAATTTCTGGAAGAGATGGAATAAAAAATCTAATCCCCGATAAATATATAAAGAATAAAATTATAATAAGTAAAGATGCATTGATAATATATTTAATGTGAAACATAAAAAATCCCCCTTATAAAAATAAAATATTGTGCTGTAATATAATACGCAAATAAATCCGGATATAGTACTACTGATTAAAAATAGGGGAAAAAAGGCAACAAAGGAGAAAAAGAGTATAAGTTAAGTGAGATAAATAAATAAAAATAAGAGAGGTGAAAGCATTGAAATAAAAGGATTTTATGAAGAGGTTGCAAAAAAAAAGTAAAAAAAATGTCGAAATAGGTTGACAGATTGAGATTTAAGTAATATAATCTATCTCACAGCTTGGAAAGATAATTCAAGTTGCTCATTCGACGAGGAGAAGTACTCAAGTAGGTCGAAGAGGTGCCCCTGCTAAGGGCATAGGTCGGGAAACTGGCGCGAGGGTTCGAATCCCTCCTTCTCCGAATTTTTAGGATTTGAAAGTCTGAAAAAATGAAAAGAAAAAAAGTTTTCAAAAAGACTTGACAAATTTTAAAAGATAATGTATCATATGAAAAGTCAGCAGGAAAAAATTACTAAAAATAAAAGCTGATACAACAAATATAATATAAAAGAGTTTCAAAAATATTAGTTATTAAGAAGAAAAATATTGAATATTGAAAATAAAATAGTATCAAGAACTAGACCAGTCGATTCATTAAAGAATCAAAGTACTAAAAAGTAATGTCAGATGACAAACTTTCTTTAACCGAGAGTTTGATCCTGGCTCAGGATGAACGCTGGCGGCGTGCTTAACACATGCAAGTCGAACGGACTACTTCGGTAGTTAGTGGCGGACGGGTGAGTAACACGTGGGTAACCTGCCCTATAGAGTGGAATAACGTTTGGAAACAAACGCTAATACCACATAATCTAATTAGATCGCATGATTTGATTAGCAAAGATTTATCGCTATAGGATGGACCTGCGTTGGATTAGCTAGTTGGTGAGATAAAAGCTCACCAAGGCGACGATCCATAGCCGGCCTGAGAGGGTGAACGGCCACACTGGGACTGAGACACGGCCCAGACTCCTACGGGAGGCAGCAGTGGGGAATATTGCACAATGGGCGCAAGCCTGATGCAGCGACGCCGCGTGAAGGATGAAGGAATTCGTTTCGTAAACTTCTATCAGCAGGGAAGAATAAAATGACGGTACCTGACTAAGAAGCCCCGGCTAACTACGTGCCAGCAGCCGCGGTAATACGTAGGGGGCGAGCGTTATCCGGAATTACTGGGTGTAAAGGGTGTGTAGGCGGCATGGTAAGTCAGATGTGAAAACTTGAGGCTCAACTTCAAGATTGCATCTGAAACTGCTAAGCTAGAGTGCAGGAGAGGAAAGTGGAATTCCAAGTGTAGCGGTGAAATGCGTAGAGATTTGGAGGAACACCAGTAGCGAAGGCGACTTTCTGGACTGTAACTGACGCTGAGACACGAAAGCGTGGGGA
>LNZM01000065.1 GCA_002007295.1 Candidatus Epulonipiscioides saccharophilum
CTGAGCCAGAAGTTATTGAGCCAGAAGTTATTGAGCCAGAAGTTACTGAGCCAGAAGTTATTGAGCCAGAAGTTACTGAGCCAGAAGTTATTGAACCAGAAGTTATTGAGCCAGAAGTTATTGAGCCAGAAGTTACTGAGCCAGAAGCTATTGAGCCAGAAGTTACTGAGTCAGAAGTTATTGAATTAGTTCCTGAAGTAATTGATGGGCCAGTGCCTGTTCCTGTTGAAAAAATAGAGACTGAAGAAATAATTGAGGCTACAAAACCAATTGTAATGGAGCCAGTACCAGTGAAAACAATTCAATTAGCTACGGGCGAAGATCATCCGGCTAAAACAATTATTGCTGTATCAGGAACACCGGATATTTTTGCAGCAAAATTAGATCCAGCATGGGATAACGCAATAGCAACAACCGACTTCCATGCTAAGAGAGGCGAAATCGAAGACGGCCAAGTATATTCATCTATCAAAACTATGTGGGATAATGATTTCCTATATGTTTTAGTTGAAGTTAACGATAAAGAAATTTTCCAACACGCTGAAAATACAGCCGAAAGTGATAATACAGAATTGTATATTAATCCGAATAAAAACCGTACTCTTACAAGTTATGATGAGGACGATTATTGGATAAAAATTTATCCAGATGGTCAAGTGCTGAATAGTGAATTTATGCCAAATAATATTGAAACAAATGTAATCATGACAGAAACAGGATATAATACACTTTACAAAATCCCTCATACTTATTACAAAGTAAAGGCTGGCGAAACTATCGGCTTCGATATGCAAATAAACGATGCAGACGCAGCGACAGGAATTAGACACACGATTCTAGGTTGGAATGACGAAATCAATAAAGCATATTTACGTCTCGACATGGTTGGCGAATTACTATTTGCTGATCCAAATAACCAAATCGAAGCCGAAGTAGTGAAGCCAGAACCGATAGCAGAGAAAACAATTCAATTAGCTACTGGCGAAGATCATACGGTTAAAACTCTTATCGCTATGCCAGGAACAGTAGATATTTTTGCTGAAACTTTAGATCCAGCTTGGAATGAAGCGATAGCCGTATCTGATTTCCATGCTAAACGTGGAGAAATTGAAGAAGGGCAAGTTTATTCTACAATTAAGTCTTTATGGAACAATGATTTCGTATATATTTTAGTTGAAGTTAACGACAAAGAAGTTTACCGCAATCCTGAAAAGGCAGACGAAAGCGATAATACAGAATTATATATCAACCCTAATAAAAACCGTACTTTGACTAGTTATGACGAAGACGATTATTGGGTAAAAATCTTCCCAGATGGGCAAGTATTAAACCATGCTAATATGCCAGCCGACATAGAAACTAATGTTCTATTAACTGAGACCGGATATACAACAATGTACAAGATTCCGAATACTTTTAAAGCTGGAGAAACTATTGGCTTTGACATGCAAATTAATGATGGAGACACAGCAACAGGAACAAGACACACAATTCTAGGATGGAACGACGAAATCAATAAAGCATATTTACGTCTAGACATGGTTGGCGAATTATTATTATTTGACGGCAATGCACCAGTCGAAACTCCGGCCGTAACAGAAAAGCCAGCGATAACTGAAAAACCGGATGTAACCGAGACACAGGTTACAGAATCTAAGCCGACAGTAATTGAACCGATTGTTTCACCTGTGCATTCAACGGTTGTTAACGATATGCCAAAAATATCTTTCGAAGAAGACGAGAATGCTGTTTGGCGTGTTACCGGTAATTTATCAACAACCGCTGTTATTGGTTTCGATAATGGTATCACGCATGGAGAAAGAGCAATATCCATTAATATGTTAGACAGATCTAATAGTCGCGTGGGATTATCCACTTTAAGATTGGCACCTGTAGAAGGTACTTGGCAATTAGGTACTAGCGATAAAATTTTTGCTACCGTTTCTAATACTAACGATTTCCCTATTCAAATTCGATTGAATGTTATTGATCAAATTGAGGACGAAATTGCGGCTGACTTCATTATTGCAGCAAAGTCTAGCAAAGAAATTTCTATTTCTGGAGTAAGTGGTATGAATGTATCGGAAATAAAAATATTTATGCCTGAATATTTGACCGGGGCGATGCCTGGTGTTAACTCTGCTAGTTTTAGCGTAGATAATATTTATTCAGCTAACTAATCTTTAGGCCCTCCTTAATTGGAGGGTTTTTTATTAGCCTCCCTCGGAGAAGGAGGCATACATGGGAACTTAAGAAAATTAACTTTTGGTGAAGCTAACTAAAAGGCGGGCACCGTTTCCACGCAATTTTGTGACAGCTCCCTAACCTTTTAGTTTTCACAACATTGTAAGGTAGTGTGCACTTAAGTCTTCCTCTTGAGGAAGGTGGCAGCGAAGCTGACGGATAGAGTAAAAATAATTTTTTTTGCTCGCTGGGTTTATTTATAATTAATTATGTTCATATTATATATGGGATGAAAATTTTTAATAACAAGGAGATAAGCAAATGGCCAATAGTAGTGCAAAATATGATGATCCACTAATTTCTGAAGCTGATGCTAAAAAACTGGGAAATTCCTTGCTTGAGTTATCCGAGCAATGTTTTGATACAGCGACTACTGAAATTTCAAAATGGGATGAAATACTCAAAAAAATAGAAACATTACATGATAACCATCCGACTTCAGAAGTTAAAGAAAGCGTACAATTAGATGAAATGGTTAAGTCACTATTCGAATTGTCCCCTAATTGCATTTTAGGCGTGATTAACAAATGTTTTAATACAAATTACGATCCGAAAAAAACAAGTATAACTTATTTGTCGAATAATTTTATTGACCCAAATAAAAACTTTGTAAAAACTGAAACCGATATTTTAATAGAGATTAATAAACAAGTGTATCACTTGGAAATCCAAACATTAAATGACACCTCTATGATTACTAGATTATTACAATATGGTATAGATATAGGGATCAAAAAGTACAACGCAAATCCTAAAAGTAATTTTGAAATGCCACTACAAGCTGCAATATTTTTAGAAAAAAATGACAAAATAGTAGATCAAGAGTTAACTATTTTTGTGCCAAATAAGCCGAATTGGGAATACGATGCTAGTACGATCCGATTTTGGAGATATAGTATTGAAGATTTAATAAATGAAAAAATGTATTGCTTGTTACCTTTGGTCATTTTTAATTACCGAAAAATATTTCGCTCTATACTAACTAGTAAGAGAAAAAATAAGTTAAATGATTTGGCAAGAGAAGAAGATAATGCGAGAAAAATGGCTAAGAAAATAGCATCAGAGATAAGAAAATTATATGATGATAATGTCATCGTATATGGAGATATGCATGTTATGCTACTAGTTTTAACAAATTTATCTCAATATTTAAGTCGAAAATTTTTACAAAATAGTTTATTAGAAGAAGGAGTGTTTGATATGATCAAAACTTTATATGATCCAGTATTAGCCAAAAAAAGTATGGAAGAAGGTATGGAAAAAGGTAGGGAAGAAGGTAGAGAAGAAGGTAGAGAAGAAGGTAGAGAAGAAGGTAGGGAAGAAGGTATAGAAATCGGCGAAAAAAGAGGCGAAATAAGAGGTAAAATAGAAGTTATGTATATTGACATGAAAATGAATACTAAAGAAATTTCGAAAAAATTAAAAATACCAGTAAAAAAGGTAGAAGACGTTATCAAAAATGAATTAAATTTATAGAAGATAGATAAGCACTCCGTATTTTGGAGTGCTTTCTTTTAGGTGGACAATACAAATTTATCTCAATATTTAAGTCGAAAATTTTTGCAAAATAGTTTATTAGAAGAAGGTGTGTTTGATATGATCAAAACTTTATATGATCCTGTATTAGCCCAAAAAAGTAAAGAAGAAGGTATAAAAGAAGGTATGAAAGAAGGTATGAAAGAAGGTATGAAAAGAGGCGAAATAAGAGGTAAAATAAAAGTTATGTATATTGACATGAAAATGAATACTAAAGAAATTTCGAAAAAATTAAAAATACCAGTAGAAAAGGTAGAAGACGTTATCAAAAATGAATTAAATTTATAGAAGATAGATAAGCACTCCGTATTTTGGAGTGCTTTCTTTTAGGTGGACAATAGCAATTATATTGCATTTTTTAGCCAAACTTAATTTCCTCAATAAGTGCTATACCTAATTAGATTTGAAATACCACTACAAGCTGTAATATTTTTAGAAAAAATGACAAAATAGTAGATCAAGAGTTAACTATTTTTGTGCCAAATAAGCCAAATTGGGAATACGATGCTAATACGATCCGATTTTGGAGATATAGTATTGAAGATTTAATAAATGAAAAAATGTATTGCTTGCCACCTTTACTGAAACTCCTACTCCTAAAGGAGTGGGGTTCTTAGGTACTGACTAACTTTCTTATATATCTCGAAAGAATATATACACTAATATAGTTTCCCTAAGACTTTCACTATCAATAGTTCCAACGAACTAATTAGCGATAGTATAACGCCCGTTTCAAGACGCTGTTATTTTAGTTTATTAACCGCATAACGTGCATTGAACATTTTACGCAACAAATGACTACTTGTTGCAACCATCTATATTCAGTTATTATTTAAATTATAACCACCTTGATAACTTTTTATACAAAATCAAAAAAAAAGTTTATTGGGCTTATATCCCACCCATAAATGAGAGGGCTTTACGCCCATTAATGTAATCGTATATGGAGATATGCATGTTATGCTACTAGTTTTAATAAATCTAGCTCAATATTTAAGTCGAAAATTTTTAAAAACTAATTTATTAGAAGAAGAGTGTTTGATATGATCAAAACTTTATATGATCCAGTATTAGCCAAAAAAAGTATGGAAGAAGGTCAATAAGTGCTATACTTAATTAAATTTATTTTATTCATTTTGGATTGCTCATAAAGACACTTATCCAACTTGATGTCGCTTGAAGTTGAAGTACGTTAGGATAAATAGTAAACTACTGATAGCAAATGCTACAATACAAACAGCTTGATATAGCCATATGGTTACACCAAAAATATTCCACGAAAGTTGCAAACCAATCACATTCCAAAAACGTCCCACCGCTGTTGGTAAAAAATATTCAAAACCGTTCAGACTAATCTTTAATATACCCACCATTATAATTATAAACGAAATACTAAGCGGTATCATTGATTGACTCGAAAATGAGGAAACGAAAAGACTAATCCCGGATAATAAAAATCCGCCAAAGCAAGTTGTTATGCAAAGCAAAATTACGCAATCCATCATTGTGAAATTATAGTTTAAAGCTAGGGTATAATTTTGTAGTTGGGCATTTGCTCCCTCAAAACCATAGACCAACATACAAGTGAAATAACAAACTGCAAGAAAAATAATAGTAACTCCTACAGAGACTGATATCGCAGTAAAAATTTTTGCTAAACTTTGTGATTTTCTACCATTTCTAGTAGATAAAATTAAACTATCCGTTCCGCCTTGATATTCATTTGAGAATATCGGGGCCACTATAAAAGCAATACATATCATTATTAGTATCGTATTTGTTGTTGATAACGATATAAAGCGTTCATATCCAGCGTCATATTGTAAGATAATCGGTTTGTTCACTTTTTCATAAAGGTTCATTATTGCTTCGATATTCTCATCTGAAAAAAGTGGATTATTTTCTAAATATGTTCTATGTCGCTCTTGATTTATTTCATAAAAATTTTCAGCATATTCTTTAGATATGTTCTGGAAATCCTTGTATTTAAAAGGTGAACCTTGTTTGGCGTAACTTTCAGAAATAAGTTCGAAAATAGAGTAGTATGGCTTTGCAAAAGTTAAAAATTCCTCGCTCAAAATATATGGAGAATCAAGATTATCGGGTATTTTTTGAAATGCTTCTGAGGCTTTAAGTATTAGGGCTTCGTCAAGTGGTAGACCAGAAAGAGCCTGTTCATATTCTTTTGTTAACAGTATTTCTTCGTAGTTTGAAAGTGTAGCTTCGCCATAAATTGGATGATCACTCTGACCTAATATTAGAGTCATAC